>CBDTTR010000250.1:0-3273 GCA_965363405.1 uncultured bacterium
TGTCTTCACACGCATTTTTATGTGTTTGATGTGGGATTCATCTTGTGTTATAAAACTGCAGGTATCTGTTGTGAAAACGAGAGTAGCATCAAAAAGTAGCCTGATTATAATCCTCGGCCTGATTGTTTTTGGCTTTACTGCGTGCCAGAGGAGCCAGGTTGTCTATGATCTCGTGAATGAGCAGGAATTTGCTCAACAAAAAGGGGATGTGTTCTTCCATGATTACATGGAGGGCCGGGACGATGATTGGCTCGGATGGGGTTGGTCAAAGCTTAGGAAACAAGGCATCAGGCTTGCTGTCTATCCCAGCTCCAGACTTCGCTTCGTCGCCGAGGAAGTGGAATCCCCCCATCTTTTCTTTGTATGTAGATCTTTTTTGGGAGACGAAGTAGGGGCAAAAAGCATCCGCATTGAATTTAATAACAAAGTATTGACTACTGTGGAATTAAAAGGAGAAATCGACAGATCCCTGAATATCGCCATTCCAGAAGAAGAAATTAAGCGAGGAAATAACTGGATCGAACTCTTTTATACTACTGAGGATGAGGTAAACCAAACGGAACGCATATCTGAGGACGGGAAAAGGAAATTTTCCCTTACTGTTGATGACCTCATCCTTTCTTCCCATCCAAATTTCAAGTTTGTCCAGAAATACATCCAGTTCTACCGAAGATTAGCAAACAAAATGAAACCCGGGACATTCATCCAGAAGATGCCAAGTGCCATGGACTTTTATATCGACATTCCTGCACAGTCTTTTTTCAAGGCACGATGTACTTTTTATCCATCAATGCCGGGTGAGCCTATCGGAGATAAACATAACCTTGAAATTTCTGTCCAAAAACATGGGGAACAAGAACAGATTATTCATACCATTCCGATCAGCGGAGAGAAAAGCAGGATAAACCTTGATTTCCCACTTTCAGAGATAGGGATAACAAGATTGAGGTTAAAAGCTGGAGATGTAAAAGACTCAAGTGCTTTAAATGGCATTTTGATCTGGGACATGATGCACGTTGTCGGGAAGAGGAACAAGAAGAAAGCCGTTGCTTCATCAAATGTCCTCTCGGAATACAGGGAACTCTTTACCGATAAAAACATCGTATTCGTTATTTTTGACGCGGCCCGTGCTGACCACTTTTCCACCTACGGTTACTTCCGGCCCACCACACCCAATACAGACGTGTTTGCCCAAAATGGCACGGTTTTCACCAATGCCTACAGCGAAGCACTTTCCACACGCTGCAGCATCGGGACTCTTTTCACCGGATTCCCTCTCACTGTTACATCTTTAACGGAGATTACAAGCATCCTTCCCCGTAAACTGAAAACCTTAGCCCAGTTGTTCAAGTCCCGGGGATTTTTGACCACGGGTTATACTGGAATAGGGAACATTGCCAGGGTATTCCGGTTCCACAGGGGTTTTGATCAGTATTTTGAGCTCAACAAGGAAGAGGGATTTTATAAAAAGTCACCGCAGTATCTTCCCTATGTTTTGCCCTGGCTTGAGGCCAACAAAGAAAAGAAATTTTTCCTTTACATTCACTTCAAAGAGCCTCATGAGACCTACATACCTATGCCTCCTTTTCTAGGCATGTTTTCCAGCAGTTATAAAGAGACGGTTGACCTGACCCAATACCAAGAAATGGGCCAAGAGTTGACAGACCAGCAGGTGGAATACATCAGAGCCTGTTATGACGAAACCCTGGCCAGTGCGGACTCGGCCTTTGGTTCGATTTTGGACAAGCTGAACGACCTGGGTTTGAATGACAGCACCATTGTTATCTTAACTGCCGATCACGGAGATTTGCTTGGAGAGCACGGAAGGCAGTTCAGTCATGCTGGTTATTTCGGAGAAGGCGTGATGCAAATCCCTCTTATAATTCGTTTCCCGCATCAGGATGGATTGAAGATTCCGGGGAAGATTGAAGCATTAGTGAAACTTTCGGACCTGTTTGCCACTCTAGCCGATGGGTATCAGTTTGATGTCCCCTGGGATTTGATCGGAGGAAAGAGTCTCCTCCCAATTCTTTCTGGCTCCACGGAGGAAGTCAATCCCTTCATCGTTGTAGAGAGAAGAACCCGAACAGGATTTTGCATTAGGACAAAATCCTATAAGTTGATTTTCGGAGACGATGCACCTACGGAATTCTATAACCTCATAAAGGATCCTCAGGCAGAAAATAATATCTACCATCAGGAAGGTGTCATGGCAAATTATATGCTGACAATACTGAAAAAGTGGATTGCTGCGCAGGAGCTCATTAAGATGAGTATTTTTGGGAAGCATGCTCCGAAAAGCGAGATCAGATACGATCAGATCGATAAAGAGACAATCGAAGACTTGAAAGCGTTGGGATATATAAAATAGCCGAGGCTGTTCGTATCCGCATATCAACTATTCAATAATGGACAGGTCGTTCTTACCAAAATTAAGAAAATCCCGTAGACCTTAATGTGCCTTTTTTAAATAGTCACCTCTTCTGACGTGCCCACGTTCATTTCGGTGCTGCTTACTGCCCTGATTCTATAAGTGTAAGAGACATCTTCGTCAGGTAATGGATCATTGTATGTATATGAATTTCCCGTAAGTTCTGACTCATTGATTTCTGTAATTGTACTATAAGCTCCACCTTCCTCTTTGCGTTCTATAATGAACTTAGAGACTGCTATACATCCTGCATGAGTGACATCAAAAATTACTATTCCATACTCACGCCTAAATATCCAGGCCTTATCCATGATGCGGGAGACATTAAGATTTATTACCGTATTGTTAACTAGAACATTAACTTGACCCTGTGCTGCAATCCATGAAGCATCAGCAACATATGCATCAGCCTTTATCTTGTGACTGCCGTTGGCATAGAGGGTTGTATCCAAGCTGCATAAAAAAGGAGAAGTCACTGACTCGCAAAGGAGTACATCGTCAATATAAAAGTCAACATAATCTGTATTGGCAGTCGCTTCAATAGATATGGTCCCACAAACACTCTCACCTGCATCAGGTGATGTAATGATCACAGATGCTGAAAATAATTCAAAGGCACCGATATCAGAACGTGCCCCACCTACTCCGTCGCCATCTTTTGGTCTTAATACTCCTCTCTGGTCAGTTTCTTCAAAATCAGAAGGATGGCCTGCATCAACGGCAGGGCTTGCAGGAAGCAGTCTGTGGGTCATTGTGGGACCACCGTTGTCTGCCAGAGCACCAAGGAGAGGATTAGAACCATAAATATTCCCGGTTTCGTTTCCTGTTATTGTGCATCCTGC
>CBDTTR010000251.1:0-3269 GCA_965363405.1 uncultured bacterium
CACTTAACACTTTAGTCACTTTTTTATTCCAACATTCCAATTTAAAACGTCATGCTGCAAAGAATAGCCGCCATCATTTATAAAGAATATATTCACATCTCGCGCGATATTGTCGCCCTGATGATGCTCATCTTCTTCCCCGTTTTTGCCCTCTTCCTCTTTGGCTTCGCAATCAATTTAGACATAAGACATATCCCACTGGCAGTTTATGATCAAGACTGCTCAGTTGACTCCAGAACGCTAACAGAAAACTTCATCCAGTCAGGCTACTTTGACTTAAAAGAACGTCTATACTCCCAAAAACAGATTGATTCCAATGTGGACAAGAGGAAGGTAAAAGTTGTTTTAGGAATCCCACCTGATTTCTCCAAAGATATTCATAAAGAGAAAGCTACACCTGTACAGCTCATCGTAGACGGCTCTGACAACAATACCGCTACTATTGTCATGGGGTACTCCAGCACAATTATTCAAAAATTCTCCAGACAGGTTCTGGGAGAACTACTTTTAAACAAAGGAATGGCCTTTCCTGCTCAACTTCCTTCTGTTGAGCTGCGTCCAAACATCTGGTACAACCCTGAACTTAAAAGCTCCATATTCATGGTTCCCGGACTCATTGGTTTAATCCTCATGACCATTACAGTGATAAGAACCTCTATCACCATTGTCAGGGAAAAAGAGAGAGGCACTATGGAAAGACTCCTTGTTTCCCCCCTAAGACCCATTGAGCTGATGATAGGGAAAATCGTCCCTTATATCGTTATATCCTTTTTAAGCCTTGCTTTGATTATCCTCTTATCCTGGTTCTTTTTTAAGGTACCCTTCCGAGGGAATCTCTTAATGCTTTTCAGTTTATCAGGTATCTTTATAGCTGCCTCACTGGGTATCGGTCTCTATATCTCTAACATTGCTGAGACTTCTCAAACTGCCTGGTTAATGGGATTCCTATCCTCTATCCTCCCTGCGATTCTTTTGTCCGGATTTATCTTTCCCATAGAAAGTATGCCCTACCCTGTTCAGCTCATCACTTACATGTTACCCATCAGATATTTCCTGGTAATCTTAAGAGGAATTATCTTAAAAGGTGTGGGTATTACCACTCTGTATCCGGAAGCATTGATACTTATCATTTTTGCTCTGGCTATGATTACTATCAGCGCATTACGTTTTAAGAAAAAGGTAGGGTGAAGCATGAATTTTGGGCGAATATTATGCACTACCATAAAAGAACTACAGCAGATGAGCCGGGACAGGAAGCTCTATCCTCTCCTTTTTGTTGCACCAATCCTGCAGATTATCATCCTGGGTTACGCAGCTACCTTTGACATTCATAACATACCAACGGCTGTCCTTGATAGAGACAAAACCCAGCTGAGCAGGCATTACCTTAGATCCTTCCATCATAATGGATACTTCAATATTAAATACCACGTCTCAAACCGCAACCAGATCTATCGGCTTTTAGATTCAGGAAAAGTCAAAACAGGGATAGAAATACCCATAGATTTTGCAAAGAAGCTGAAAAAAGGAGCACCTTCACCGGTTCAACTCATCATTGATGGAACAGAATCAAACTCCGCAACCATAGCTCTAAATTATGCCCGTATCATTTCAGAAAAGTTTTCATCCAGGCTCATTATGGAAAGGATTGACCTTCCATCCTTTAATGCAAATGACTTTTTAGGCAGCTTTAGACGAGACATTGGGCAAACCTTTCTTGTCGAGAACCGCACACGAATATGGTACAACCCTGATCTCACAAGTGCCGATTTTATGGTGCCTGGGGTAATCTGTATGGTACTCCTTATCGTAACGACTAATCTTACCGCCATTAGCATAGTCAAGGAAAAAGAAATTGGCACCATGGAGCAGTTGCTTGTAACCCCCATAAAATCAAGTGAGCTTACCATTGGTAAATTGATCCCTTATACCCTGATTGGTTTTATTGACGTAATCTTCATTCTCACTATTGGATATCTCATTTTTCACATACCTTTTAAGGGAAGTCTTGTGTTACTGCTGGTGCTATCAATTTTTTATCTGTTCTCAACCCTGGGTCTGGGAATATTTATCTCCACTATCGTGCAAAGCCAGGAACAGTCGATGATTCTTACTTTCCTCATTATACTTACCATGGTTATGCTATCAGGCATCATTTTCCCCATTGCCAACATGCCACAGGTAATCCAGTACCTGACCTACCTGATGCCCATTCGCTACTTTGCGATCATTGTGCGTGATATACTTCTGCGTGGGGTAGGTATTGAAATTCTATGGCCCCAGGCTCTTTCCCTCATCCTCCTCGGTACCCTCACCCTTTTGTTAAGTATCAACAGATTAAGGAAAAAGATAAAGTAGGACCGTTCACAAGGTTCAGGATAAGAATGAATTATGATTCCAGATAATTGGAAACTGAAACGCCACAGAAGACTCGCAACCAAAAACCAACGACCTTCAATCAACCCCGACAAACCGCCTGATTTAAGTAGATTACCAGAAGGTATGACCAAGATGTATGATGAGAATGGAGATCTCTGGGTTGGATTACAGAAACGGGAAATTCCTAGTTGAGGTTAAAAACGATTGCATCATACCAGAAAATCAAAAAAACCTGGTAACTCATGGGCCGAGCTACCAGGCTGTGATTTATACTCTAATATGATGCTACCCCTATCTGGAGCTTTACTTTTGATCTAAAATAAAGGGTAATAATTTAATTTCAAACACATACTCGGCATCATCTACCGTCGCAGTTACTGTCTGTGGATCACCCGGGAACTCAGCTAACCAGGGTGGATTCACAAAAACCAGTTGCCAGATGATCTCTGGGCCTAACACCAAAGCAGGCAGTGACAGCATCGCAGTTGAAGGACTGTAGCTTACCCGACTGGTGAGTTGAGAAAAGCTGGTGTTTTCACCGCTAATTACAACCCATGTCGGAAGCATTACCCAACGTGACCTCATCATTGGATCTGGTGAGGCTGTTATCTCTATAGGCACACTTGTAGTCGTACACTGATCAGTTTCTTCAATACAATCCGTCCCCTTTGGGCAGGGATTCCCTGAATGGTCACAAGATCCACCGACACAGATCTCATCACCATTACAAAATAGTCCGTCATCATCACAGTCTTTATCATCAACACACTCTGGCGATGGTCTACATACGTTACTTTCTTCATCACAAACAAGATCTTCTGGTTCACATGGATCACCAGTACTCAAACAGATTTTCTTTTCCTCATCACAACTTATTTCACCAGTGCAAT
>CBDTTR010000252.1:0-3261 GCA_965363405.1 uncultured bacterium
GCGGTGCAGCAAGGATTTTCAAGCCGTAGTAGATGGCTACTGCAAATTCTGGGTTTAACTGCGTAAAGAATTACTTTTCTCAGAAAGCAAAGTTTCCATGCAGAAATACACTATCAAAACACTCTCTTCTCAGCAGGAGTTTAAAGTCAATTACCAGCAGGAACTAAATCCCGAACAACTCGAAGTGGTAATGAGTGGAAGCGGACCCGTTTTGGTTATTGCAGGTGCAGGCAGCGGTAAGACGAGGACCATCACCTACCGTGTGGCCCGACTTATAGAATCCGGTATCAACCCTGCTAAAATTCTACTGGTTACCTTCACTAATAAAGCAGCAAAGGAAATGCTCCACAGGGTAGAATTGCTAATCAATCTTAACATCAGAAAACTTTGGGGCGGTACGTTCCATCATATTGCCAATCGTACCTTGAGAAGCCACTCCAAGCTTTTAGGTTACAATAACAATTTCACTATTTTAGATCAGGGGGATTCCAAAGAGCTGCTCAACACCTGCGTTGCCGAACTGGGATTCAAAACCAAGGAGAAGAGATTTCCACAGAGTAGTGTATTACAGGACATCGTTAGTCTCTCATCTAACACCCCAAAGGAAGTGGATGATATTATTGCTGAGCGCTATCCATTTTTTTGTGAACTCACAGACGAAATAAAAAAGATCTCCCTTAACTATCATAAACGGAAGAAAAAAAGCAACCTCATGGATTTTGATGACCTCTTGCTCAACTGGCTGGCTCTGTTAAATGATCATCCTCATATAAGGGAACATTACTCCCAAAAATTCCTATATATTTTAGTTGACGAATACCAGGACACCAACCGTATCCAATCTGATATCATCGACCTCTTATCCCAGGAACACCAGAACATTATGGTGGTAGGAGATGATTCTCAAAGCATTTACAGTTTTCGGGGGGCGAATTATGCCAACATCCTTGAGTTTCCTAAGCGTTACCCCAACGTTCACATCTACAAACTCGAGACAAACTACCGTAGTGTACCAGAAATACTTGACTTGGCTAATGACAGTATCATCAACAATCAGCATCAATTTCAAAAAACTCTCCGTGCAATTCGGAAAAGCGGTTTGCAGCCTATCCTTGTCCCCTTCAACAATGTGATGCAACAGGCCAGCTTCGTAGCTCAAAGAATGCTCGAGCTCAGGGATGAAGAAAAGTCACTAAATGAAATGGCTGTTCTCTACCGCGCTCACTACCACAGTATGGAACTTCAAATGGAACTGACCCGCCGAGGCATCCCTTTTGAGATAAGATCCGGCTTGAGATTTTTTGAGCAGGCACACATTAAGGACATCACCAGTTATCTTAGAGTTATCGTTAACCCTTTTGAAGAATTGGCCTGGAAGAGGCTTACCAAATTGCTGCCTAAAATTGGTAATGTTACGGCACATAAGATTTGGAATATGCTTTCATCCTCAGCTTCTCCTTTAAAAAGCATGAGCTCTGAGAGCGCTTTCAATCTCATACCAAAGCCATCCAAAGATAACTGGAAGAAGTTTACATCCTCCTTGAATCACGTGAACAACCCTGATTTGCTCAGAGCACCAGCAGAAATGATTAAGATGATACTGAAGGAAGAATACGAAGAACATCTCAAGAGCAAGTACCCTGACTATGAATCCAGAATGGAAGACATCAACCAGTTAATGCATTTTTCACAACAGTATGCTTCTACCGAAAGCTTCTTGAGCGAGCTTGCACTTCTAAACAGCGTAGCAACAGAGGATGTAGTGGGGGGTGGGTATGAAGATGAAAGGGTAAAGCTATCTACTATCCACCAAGCCAAAGGACTGGAATGGGATATTGTATTTATCATCTGGCTGGTCGAAGGACGATTTCCCTCCATGAGGAGTTTAAATAACTTAGCCGGCGAAGAAGAGGAAAGGAGATTGTTCTATGTTGCAGTTACCCGAGCCAGAGATGAACTCTATTTAGGCTATCCCCTCTGGGATTACAGCAGTTACAATCCCTCCACTCTTTTAAAACCCTCTCGCTTCCTTCAGGAAATCCCCAGCACCAGTTATACAAAATGGGTAGTTGAAGAAGAGTCTGAAGAAGAATGGTAACGTAATTAATTATCACCCTCTATCTCAAATCCCAGGGCTTTAAACAGCTCACCTTTTTTTAAATCTGCTCTAATTCTTTTTATGGCTGATTTTAGGAAAGGGCTCCCTTTTTCTCTTAAGGCATCAAGCAAAAGTTCAATCTCCTCTTTCATTTCAAATGTGAGAATTGATCTCTCTTTTCTCATTAGGGAGTCGAGGATGGGAACAAACTGATGAAGTATCTTCTCCATTCTGATTTTTAAAGCAGAATCATTCATTATAAGCAACGACATTTCTAAAGCATGTGTATAATACAGATTAACATATTCCGTACCGCTGCTCGTTTGATTCAACAAATTATCCCTGAAGCCTCTCAACAGATGGAGATTGTCACTATCATTCTCCAGGGCAATCATGGCAGGACAGGACAGGAGAATAAAAGGAGTATCAACCGTCTGATCTTCTACAACCTTTACCATGGCATAAGATGGGAAGGAAACATAATCACTTTTTAATAGTGCCACCTTGTGTATCCCTATAGCAACAGGAGATAGGGTAAAAGGGGTGGTATACCCAGTAGCGGAATCATCCAGGATAATATCAGCATCTCCAGCACTGTCATAAATATAGATAGATCCAGATGCTATCTCTGGCCCGCTATAATTCCCTTCCGTTGGCATCCTGACGATACCACCATACTCATCAGTAAAAGAAAAGTAGAAATCGTGCTTTCCTGCTTTTAGCAGTTTAGGTCCATAACGGTAGGTTCCATTAGAACTTTTCCCGCTGTAGAGATCCATTACATAAGGAACATTATTAATATTAACATGTGCAGTCTTTGGGCTATTTCCTTCCTTATCGTAACAGTCAACATAATAATAAAAATCAGTAGAGCCACCTCCTGAATCAGGATCAACTCTTCCATTTGAAAGCTGAGGAGGATCAGGGATAGTTGGTCCTGCGATACTTCCTTCAACAGGAAGCCTAAAGGTGTTACCGTCTCTATCAGTAAAAGAGAAATGGAAATTGTGGTTTCCCACTTTGAGCAGTTTAGGCCCATATCGATAGGTTCCGTTATGGCCTTCGCCACTGTAGAGATCTATCTCATATGCTATATTATCTATATACACATACCTATTCTCTGGGATATCCCCTTCCTTATCATAATAATCAACATAATAAAA
>CBDTTR010000253.1:0-3260 GCA_965363405.1 uncultured bacterium
AATTATTAACAATACTGGATTCCCGCTTGCGCGGGAATGACACGTTTTTTTAATCGGTTTCATCCTTGCCTGTCATCCCTGCGAAAGCAGGGATCCAGTCACTGATAGACAACTTGAGTATGATAGATAAGCAAATCAGGAACTATGAATGAAAAAATTCCTTGTTCAACATTCGATATGCACATATACTATCATAAAGAGAAATGATCTGGAAAGTGTTACGGCAGGGTTAAGATCCCTTTTTGAAATCAGTGTAACGTCAGTTCAAAAGCATCTTTGATTAATTCTACTCTCTCATCATCAGGAAGTAGATAGACAGCAACTACATCGAAACGAGCTTTTGCATGATGAACCTTATATCTGTTAATAAATTCCAGAGCAACTTTTGAGAGTTGATGTTGTTTTCTTTTGTTCACACTCTCCTGAGGAATTCCGAATTTTGCTGATCCCCTGGTCTTAACTTCAACAAAGGAAAGTACATCCTGATCTTTTGCAATAATATCCATCTCACCCAAAACGCACCGATAATTCCTGTGTAAAATTTTATAACCCTGTCTTTCCTTTAAGTAAGCGGCTGCCAGATCTTCTCCTTTTTTCCCCAGGAGCTTTCTATCTTCACTCATATCATAGTTCCTCAAACTGGCTTTAGGGCATCCTCTGTAACTCCTCTGAATGTCTTTCGATGAAGCGGGGAACAACCATATTTTTTTAGAGCATCGAGATGCTCTCTTGTACCATAACCTTTATTTCGAGCGAAATTATAACAGGGATACTGATCGTGATACGCTTCCATAATTTTATCACGGGTCACTTTGGCCACTACCGAGGCCGCAGCAATGAGCACACTTTTACTATCTCCTTTCTTCAATGTCATTTGAGAAATATCCGTGGCGATAGGAAATATGCCATCAACCAACACATATTCAACCGGACAAGAAAGATTTTTCAAAGCTATAACCATTGCTTTTAAACTGGCATTAAGGATGTTAATTTTATCAATTTCTACCTGATCAACCCTCCCGATACCAACTGAAAGAGCTGCTTCAAATATATCAACATACAACTTTTCTCTTTTAAGGGGAGTTAATTTCTTAGAATCATCAATACCTGGAAGTTCACAATAGGGGGGAAGAACGACTGCCGCTGCCATAACAGGGCCAGCCAGGGGACCCCGACCAACCTCATCTATACCTGCAATATAACGATACTCCTTCTTGTACAATGAGTATTCTGGCAGGAGAAAACTGTGGGGCTTATCAGGGTGGTCATTATTCATAGTAAAACAGTAATTGCTGTTATGTTCTTACAACCTGTCTTTCCTTAATCCTTGCCGCTTTTCCTTTTAAGCCTCTCAAATAATAAATTCTTGATTGCCGAACCTTACCTCGCTGAACCACCTCAATCTTTTGAATAGTCGGTGAGTGAAGAGGGAAAATCCTCTCAACACCAACCCCATATGAAATCTTCCTGACAGTAAAGCTCGCCCGGCAAGCACCTTTTTTCTTCTTTATAACAACCCCCTCAAACACCTGAATTCTCTCCTTCTCAGCTTCTTTGATCCGCACATGAACCTTTACAGTATCACCAGATCTGAAAGAGGGTATGTCTGTTTTCATCTGCTCTTTTTCAATTTGGTCAATGACATTCATTTTCCTTTCTCCCTATAAAAGCGTCTCTGAATTTCTACAACTCATTAAAGTAATTGGTCTTCTTTCAATGGTAATTTTTTTCAAATTCTATGGGATCTTGGAATGCTGGAATATCGGATGTATGAATTTTGTTACGAGCTGAGAAGAAGAATATCGTTGAACCCGTAACACGAAACGCGTAACCCGCAACCTGGCTAAGTTCTACATATCCCTAAACCTTAGACAACAAATCAGGTCTTCTTTCCTTCGTTCTCTTCATCGCCTGCTGACATCTCCACCGCTCAATTTCTGCATGATTTCCAGATAACAAGACTTCCGGCACTTCCATATCCTTAAAAACCCTGGGCCTCGTATAATGAGGGGCCTCCAACATTGACTGAGTAAAAGACTCATCTTGAAGTGAATCAGCATCACCTAATACGCCTGGAATCATCCTGGCTGTAGCCTCAATCACCACCATGGAAGGCAACTCACCCCCAGTTAAAATATAATCACCAATAGAAACCTCCTCATCCACAAAACTTCTAACCCTCTCATCCACACCTTCATAACGACAGCAAACCAGGGTAAGGAAAGAATATTGTGCCAGCCTCACCGCATCATTCTGCTCAAATCTCTTTCCCTGGGGAGTCATCAACAATGTCCTCACCTCAGGCTGTGAAGTCTTTATCGCTTCGATAGCAGTAATAAGAGGTTCTGGTTTCATAACCATACCCACACCACCACCATAGGGGAGGTCATCCGTTACCCGATGTTTATCCTTGCAATAATCCCTCAGATTATGAAGTTCAATTTTTATGAGACTCTTTTCCTGAGCCCTCTTTAAGATGCTGGCATTAAAAGGATCACCAAACATCTCGGGAAATAAAGTGATAATATTAAATTGCATCACAGTCAAATTACTAGCACCAGAGGTAAAAGCCTGCTTAACATATTCCAAGTGACTTACGTGAATTAAAGTTGTGGCTTTATTCGATAATTTCCAATATAGTTCTCTTTCTATGTTTTGCAGAGGCTGCACTCAAGATGGTTCTCATTGCCCTCGCAGTTTTTCCATGTTTACCAATAACCTTTCCTAAATCCTCCTTGGACACATTCAATTCCACAACCGACGTTCTGTCTCCCTCTACTTCTATAACTTTAACTAGATCGGGATGATCAACCAGCAATTTAGCAACATATTCGACCAATTCTTTCATCTCCTTGCCCTCCACTCCAGGTAGGTTAAAGTTCTCAGGATGAACAACCACTGCATGTTGGGAAAACTATATCAAAAGAATTCTGGTGCTGATCAAGTCTCTAAATCTTTTTAGGTAACACCCCCCCCTTCTTTAGCAACTGACCAACTGTCTCGGTTGGTTGAGCCCCTTTTTTTATCCATTCTAAGATTCTATCCCCCTTGAGATTAATCTCAGGAGGATCTTTCCGAGGATCATAAGTCCCCACCCTCTCAATGAAACGACCATCTCTGGGGGATGATGAATCAGCTACTACTACCCTGTAGAAAGGTTTCTTGTTGGCACCAAAACGAGCTAATCTAATTTTAACAGTCATCTCTTTTTCACCTCATAAATAAACGTCTAGGAAATTCTACAACTCTTTAAGTAAAAA
>CBDTTR010000254.1:0-3259 GCA_965363405.1 uncultured bacterium
ATATTGTGAATTCTTAGTTTCCCGGGGACGATATGGTTGTGGTGCTGAAGGATTATCCGGTGCGGCTTCACCCATTGCCTCAGACCTCCTTTTAAAGCAGTATAATATAACATATGTTATACTTTATGCAAGAAAAAAATGGAGTATCCAGAAGATTAAGGGAAAGGATTATGTTCGGACTGAAGAGGTGAATAAATGTGTTATAGCATCTGTGAAGTACTATCTGAAGGGAGATCTATGCAAGGGAAGCAAGGTTGAGGTAGTTATGTCTTTGATATGTGTATGGTTTATAAATCATTCATCGTGTTTTTTCTACGATCTTCCGTGTAATTCTCTGGCTTTAAGAAGATTCCTTCTGTACATGTTTGAGCGCTTCCTCAGCATGGAAGGAACTCCTTACGAAAGGGGCTGAGGCAACATATCGAAATCCCATCTTTTCACCGTCTTCTTTATACTGGTCAAAGACGTCTGGATGAATATATTCGACAACCTCTATGTTTTCAGACGTTGGTCTTAGGTATTGACCAATAGTCAAAAAATCACACTTGACACGTCGTAACATTTCCATGGTTTTTAAAACTTCTTCTCTGGTTTCTCCCAAACCCAGCATGAGTCCGGACTTGGTATAAATTGTGGAATCAATCTCTTTCGTCCATTCCAATATTTTTAGGGAAATATGATAGTTAGCTTGTTGCCGAGCGGTCTTGTAAAGTCTGGGAACGGTTTCAAGATTATGCGCAAGGATATCGGGTTTGGCTTCAACCACGGTTTTAAGATTTTCTTTTGATCCTTTCAGATCGGGGATGAGGACATCGGTGGAAGCATCTGGAAGATGTTGATTTATCTGGCGAATGGTATCGGCAAATTGTTTTGCTCCTCCATCGGGCAAATCGTCACGCGTGACGGAGGTAACAACGACATGTTTGAGATTGAGCATCTTCGATGCCTGGGCTATATGTAAGGGTTCTTCCGGATCCACAGGAAGGGGAGTACCGTGCTTTACAGAACAAAATCCGCAGTTGCGTGTGCAAAAATCCCCCAGTATCATGAATGTGGCAGTGCCTTCAGAAAAACATGTTCCAACATTAGGACAAGTGGCGCTTTCGCAGACAGTGTGAAGGTTCAGGCTGTCAAGCATTTCCTTCATATCGCTTAAGCACTTCTCGCTCGGCCCTTTCACCTTTATCCATGGGGGTTTTTTAGTTGCTGCCATAGATTTCCTCCAGTGTGGTTTTCCTGGTGCTTAAGTTGAACACCTCTTCATAGTGTTGAATCAGTTTCTGACGCACATCCTTGTGGCTGATAGGTGTTCCCAGGAGCCTGGAAAGTGAGGTTACACCTCTATCAGTTATGCCGCAGGGGACGATGAGAGAGTAGTGGTCCAGGTCGGGATTAATATTGAGTGAAAATCCGTGCATGGTAATCCAGCTTGATTTAACAGAAATCCCGATGGCTGCTATTTTTTCTTCTTCCACCCAGACTCCGGGATGTCGTTTGTCTCGATGAGCTGAAATGCCATAATCTATGAGTAGATTAATAATCATCTCCTCAATGTTACGGATATACTTGTGAAGGTCCTTCCCATGTTTTTTAAGGTCCATAATAGGATATCCTACTAACTGTCCAGGGCCATGATAGGTTATATCACCACCACGATTGGTTTTGCACACGGAGATCCCCTTCTCTTTTAATTTGTCAGGGGAAACCAGAATGTTCTTGATGGTGTCTTTTCTGGTAATAGTAAAAACAGGAGGATGTTCTAATAAGATAAGAGTATCGTTAATCTTGTCCTGAATACGCAGTTCCACCAGCTTTTTTTGTAAGTCGAAAGCCTCCTCATAGGGTACGGTATCCAGATTGAGAATCCAGGCTTCTTTTTTCATCATCTGAACCACGGAAGGCACGAAAAATATTTAACCACGAAGGGCACGAAGATCCACGAAGAAAGATGTGATCCCTGTACTCAATGGTGGAGTGCTTTTTTATAAATATCTCCAGCCATAAAAGAACTTCTCACAAGTCGGCCGGAAAAGACGGATTTAAACCCCATTTTTTCTCCTATTACCCTATAAGATTCAAATTCTTCCTGGCTTACCTGCCGAATAATGGGGTAGTGATTGAATGATGGTCTTAGGTACTGACCGATAGTCAAAAAGTCACAGTCAGCTTCTCTCAGTTCATTCATAACTTCTATTACTTCTTCATGGGTTTCCCCAAGACCTACCATAAGCCCTGATTTGGTAAAGCAGGATGTTTGATAATCTTTAGCTCGTCTTAGAAGTTTCAAGGAGCGTTCATAATCTGCCTGTGGTCGGACTTTGGAATATAGTCGGGGTACTGTTTCAAGGTTGTGGTTTAACACTTCAGGGATTTCGTCAAGGACACATTGCAGCGCTTTTTCGGAGCTATTGAAATCCGGGATTAGGACCTCGATAATGACGTTTGGTTTTTCTTTTCTGACAGCCTTTATCGTTTGAGCAAACTGTGAAGCACCCCCATCGATGAGGTCATCTCTTGTCACTGAAGTGAGAACAACATGCTCAAGTTCCAGGGTTTTTACTGCCTGGGAAATGCGGTAAGGTTCGTCTTCATCCAGCGGTTGAGGGTATCCGTGCTCAACCGCACAAAATCTGCAGTTGCGGGTACAGGTATTCCCCAGAAGAAGAAAAGTTGCCGTCCCATCCGTGAAACATTTGCCCTGGTTTGGACAATGAGCACTTTCGCACACGGTATGGAGACACAACTCTTCTAAAATGTTTTCCGTCTTGAAGTAAATAGCGGGATTGCTGGAGCAATGATGAACCCACCGTTCATCCTTCTTTTTCATGTTCTCTTTCTGTGATTTTCTGTGTAATTCTGTGGCCGTTACTGTTATTCTGCTTCAGTCTCCGTGAATGTCTTATAGTCAGGAGATGACATCAATGAATCGAGTTCACCTGGATCTTTCAATTTGACTACAATCATCCAACCTTCCCCGTAAGGATCCTGATTAACCTTTTCAGGCTGATCATTTAAAGCTTCATTAACTTCTACCACTTCACCACTTACGGGGGTGATGAGATCAAGGGTAGCTTTAACTGACTCAATGGAACCAAAGGGATTCATGCTGCTGACTTCTTTCCCCGCTTCAGGCAGTTCCACAAAGACGATATCGCTTAATTGCTCCTGTGCGTAGTTAGTGATGCCAATCCTTCCGTTTTCTCCTTCAACCTTTACCCAACTGTGAGTTTTGATGTACTTCAGATCTTCTGGAAACATA
>CBDTTR010000255.1:0-3231 GCA_965363405.1 uncultured bacterium
TTTGCTCCTCAACATATCTATGGATATGCCTTCGTTGCAAAATCGCTCCAACTGCGCGTTTCGCTGTGGTTTCCCGCGTCTCGCTACGATACCTACTGCAAAATCTGGGATTATAATTATCTCAACTGCTTGTATTTTCAAAAGAAGTCAGGAGTTTAACCCCAATGACTAAAGACAGGAAAAAAGAACTTAAGCGACTGCAGAAAAAAATATCGTATAGTTTTAAGAAACTATCTCTTTTAAATCAAGCATTCACACACAAGTCTTATGCAAATGAAAATCAAGAACAAGAATGCAAAGACAATGAACGTTTTGAATTTTTAGGGGATGCCGTTATCGATCTTATCATTGGTCACTTACTAATGGATGACTTTCCACAACATCACGAAGGAGACCTAACCAAATTAAGATCGGCTATTGTCAATGAAAAAAGGTTTGCTGATCTTGCCCGCAAATTAAATCTGGGAGAGTTTTTGCTATTAAGTAAGGGAGAAGATGCTACGGGCGGAAGAAATAAAAACTCAATCCTGGCGGATACTTATGAAGCACTTATTGCCAGTATCTATCTCGATGGTGGATTCAAACGTGTTTTCAAGGTAGTCAAAAAACACTTTGAAGATATACTTGCAGCAGCAAACCAGGGAAGTTTGTGTTTTAGAGATTTTAAATCAGAACTTCAAGAATATACTCAAAGAGTCTTCAAAACTACCCCAAAATATGTATTAGTCAGGAAGTCAGGACCAGACCACAATAAAACATTTGAAGTCAATATCACCTTTAAAAATAAGGTTTGGGGCAAAGGCGTAGGAAAAAGTAAAAAAGATGCATCTCAAAAGGCTGCACAAAAAGCTTTGCAGAAACTTTCAGAGACTGATGATTAAAAAGAAGATAACGGCGCACTACAAAACATTGAGACGCTGGATACCGGATACTAGATGCTTGGTAGGAACATTCATTTTCATCCTGTATCCAGCATCCAGTATCTAGTATCATTTTCCTAGTCTCTCCTCAACTATGCAAAAAGAGATATCACCAAAACAAGGTAAACCATTATCAAGGCGCTTAAGATGAAACCTGTAGTTGCCATCATAGGAAGAGCTAATGTAGGGAAATCTACATTGTTTAACAGGTTGGTTCGCAGAAAAAAGGCTGTTATCGATGATCTTCCCGGCTTAACGCGTGATAGAAACTATTCTGAAGTAACCTGGGAAGGCAAGGATTTCATATTAATTGATACGGGTGGATTTGAACCATTGTCTCCTGAAAACCTCTTCGCCCAGATTAGAGAACAGACACAGCTAGCCATTGAAGAAGCAGATACTATCATCTTTCTCGCAGATGGCCGAGAAGGCTTGAACCCCTCAGATATTGAGATAGTGAGAATGCTCCAATCGACAAAGAAACAAATTTACTATGTGATTAATAAGATTGATGGCCCCAAGCAAAAGGAGAGCATGGTTGAATTCTATCAAATGGGGGTTGAATGTCTTTATCCAGTTTCTGCAAAGCATAAACTGGGCATCTCTGATTTATTGGATGAAATAACTGAAAAATTTCCTGATTCAAAACATGAGGATAATAATGATTCTCGTATAAAAATTGCCATAGTAGGAAGACCCAATGTTGGGAAATCATCTCTCATCAATAAAATATTAAGAAATGAACGTCTTTTGACTGATGAATCACCAGGAACTACCAGAGATTCAATTGATACGAACTTTACATTTAACGATCAAAAATATCTTTTGATTGATACGGCAGGTATAAGGCGTAAAAGCAGAGTGAGTTTAAGGCTTGAGAAGTATTGCATAGTTGAAGCACTAAAAAGCCTTGACCGATGTGACATCGCTATCCTACTAATTGATGCTATTGAGGGTGTAACACAACAAGATACCAAAATTATAAATTTTATTCATGAAAAAGGCAGGGCATGTATTATTGTGGTTAATAAATGGGACCTCATCTCTAAAGATAACACAACCCACAAAAGTTATCTGGAAAGAATCAGGTATGATTTGAAGTTCCTTGAATTTGCGCCTGTCATCTTTTTGTCTGCTTTAACCGGGCAAAGAGTATTCAACATTTTCAAGCTTGTTCCCAGAATCTATGATAATTATCTAAAGCGGATACAAACCCATCCGTTGAATAAAATTATAAGTCAGGCAACTCAGTATCATCCACCACCCATGGTCAAGAATAGAAATCTTAAGTTTTATTACTCAACACAAATAGGCGTGGCACCACCCCATTTTATTATTTTCACCAACTACCCTAAAGATGTTCATTTTTCTTATCAAAGATTCCTTGTAAATCAGTTTAGGGAACACTTTGAGTTTGAGGGTACTCCTATCCGTATCTCCTTCAAGGAAAGGAAGAGAAAAACTTAGGACGCAGAATATTTTGAAAATAGCTGGATAACTTTCTAAGAATTAAAAACTATTTTAATTAAAGGTTATTGAGAGAAGCTAAAAAGGAGGAAAGACAATGAAGAACAAAATTAGAAAACAATTTTTTTCAATCGTTGCATCATTGGTGATCTGCTGCTTTATCTTAGCCGTGTTATTACGGCCCGTTATCGTTTGTGGAGAGGAATCTTCCGCCCAGGGAAAGGATCAATTAGTGGATGCGTTGGATGCTGCTATCGCGCGAGTGCTGGACAGCGGTCAGTGGAGAACGATTATGAATAGTGATCCGGTTGTTTCCCCACTTGTGGTTAACATTGCAGACTGTTACCCAAGAATAGTGGAAGATGAAGTTGAGATTTACCCGTTTCCTGAAAACCCCACTGGTCTGCTTGCCGATATATTGGCCAGCAAACAGATTAAGGTCGGTACCTACATGGCGGACGAACCAGGGACTTTTCATATCTTCGATAACGTTAATCCAGCTGTTTTGCAGGCGATTATTAATGAACTGGGTGCAGGATATGGCATTCCTCCATCTCCAGACCCAGGGGCTATCCAAATAGTCCGTGTCAATGTATCACCCCCAAGCAGCAGTTTACTGTTTAATAAGTTGAATAACGGAGACTTTGACATCACCGACTTTAATTCTGCACTGGGAGCAACAGCGAACGAAAAAAGACGTAGGAAACTGGCACGGTTCACCTGCACCATCTTCGGAACCCCTTGGTACCTCCACGTTAAGGACAGTTCAGCCTATCAAACCATGGATGATGTATTGGCGGATACCGGCGCATCGGTGTGTGCGGGGATGCTCTCCTCCCGATTG
>CBDTTR010000256.1:0-3191 GCA_965363405.1 uncultured bacterium
GTGTGATGATGGTAAGTTCTGTACGGAAACCAGTTCTTGCCAGGAAGGTTTTTGTGAGGGGAGTGGCAATCCTTGCGAATCATTGCAACTGGTTTGTAATGAAGCTGAGGATGGATGCGAGTGCTCAGAAGATGAAGAGTGTGATGATGGATTGTACTGCAATGGAGAAGAAGTCTGTGAGATTAAACTTAGCGAACAGGTATGCCAGCCGGCCATAGATGACCCCTGCCCACAAGATCATATCTGTGATGAAAGAAAAGATGCGTGTTTATCTTTTCAATTCTGCAATACAGATGATGACTGCGATGACGGCCTATTTTGTAATGGCGAAGAGATATGCCTCAAGGGTCGGGGTAATGTTCAGGGAAAACCCGTAGCTGTTTCGGTCTGCCGTCAAGACACTGATCCCTGTACATCAGCTGATCTTTGTGATGAAGACAATGATGTGTGTTTAGAATGTATAGAAGATACAGACTGTGATGATGGATTCTTCTGTAATGGGCATGAAATGTGTATAGATGGTTCCTGTCAAGAAGGTATCAGTCCTTGCCTACCAGAAGAAATATGTGATGAAGAATCAAGTGCCTGTCTAGGATGCGTAACGGATGTAGATTGTAACGATGAACTTTTTTGTAATGGGGAGGAAATCTGTCTTGATGGAAACTGCCAGTCAGGTACAAATCCATGCTCAAATGAAATCTGTGATGAGGAAAATGATGTATGTTTACCACAACCACTCCCTCTCTCTTTTCGACTCATTCCTCAATCGGCTTTTCGTTCTCACTTAATACCTCTTCCGCTCTTTATGACAATTGTAAGTGATGATACTGATTTTGATTCTACAACAGCAGTAAGTTTTAGCGCTGATGTCTTAACACCCCCTTTGACGCTTGTATTATCACCTAAACTGGTCTTTGCATTTTCTATGGTTACGCCCGTTGGATTAGATAATTCGGAGACTGTTGAAGTAGAAGTGACAGTAACTACAACTGAGGGGGAAGGAACAGAAATACTTAGTCTAACCCCACTTCCTGGGATTTTAGAGAACTAAGTTATTAAGTTAGATTTACAGGAGATTTATTCAAAAGGCAGGGTCATATTGGCTCTGCCTTTCTGTTTGGTGCACCAACATATAGTGTGTACCAACCATAGATCGAAAGTTAACACTTCTGCAAAACATATGGGTTATAGCAAATGCATGAGATACGTTTTGTATGGTGTGTAATTCCCGGCTCTTCAATTCTCCAACATTCTACCATAAACGAACAATCCCAATTACTGTCCTTTCATCTCACATTAGCACATCAAATATCAGCTCCGGAATGCTGGTTCGATGTTTGATCTTTTAAGCGTTAAGGAATTGGTGACTACGAAAAGTGAACTTATAGCCATGGCAGACATGCCAATAACAGGATGAAGCAATCCCATGACGGCTATCGGAATGGCTATTAGATTATAGAAAAATGCCCAGAAAAGATTCTGCTTGATCTTCCGGAAGGTGTTATGAGAAAGTTTTACCGCCGAAACTACCGCACTAAGCTCTCCTCTCACCAGGGTAATATCAGAAGATTCGATGGCAATATCGGTTCCCGTTCCAAGGGCAATCCCCACATTTGCCTGGGTCAGGGCCGGTGCATCGTTAATGCCGTCTCCCACCATGGCCACCATTCCCAGCCTGTCTTGCAACCTCTTAATCTCTTCAACTTTATCCCCCGGCATTACCTCTGCCAGAACCCTTTCAATGCCAACTTTTTCAGCGATGGCTTTTCCCGTTCTCTTATTATCACCTGTGATCATAACAGTTTCAAAACCCATGTCCCTGAGCTCCCTAATCGCATCGGCAGAATCTTCTTTAAGCGTGTCGGCAACAGCAATCAATCCAACCGGTTTGCCAGCAACTGCTACTAACATTACTGTCTTGGCCTCGTCTTCCAGTTTCTCAAACATATTTTTCATGGTATCAAGGGATACCTGAGATTGGTGCATAAGTTTTGGACTTCCTATCAGGACTTCATCTCCATTTATCTTCCCTCTCACACCCTGTCCGGTAATAGATTTAAAATCTTTGAGTTCCTCTAGTTTTATCCCCCTACCTTTTGCTTCATTTACAATAGCTTGACCCAGTGGATGCTCGGAACCCGCTTCAATTGAACCGGCAATTCTCAACAGTTCATTCTCGTCAAAACCATCACCAGGAACAATATCGGTCACCCCAGGTTTTCCGCTGGTGATAGTACCCGTCTTGTCAAAAACGATGGCTTTAACATCTTGAAGAGTCTGGATGGCTTCTCCGCGACGGATAAGGATGCCTTTTTCTGCTCCCATCCCACTTCCAACCATCAGCGCGGTGGGAGTAGCAAGTCCCAGCGCACAGGGACAGGCTATCACCAGCACCGTAATGGCAGCAAAAAGGGCGAGTGCAACAATCCCCAGAGAGGGATTGACCCAGGGGAGATAGTGCTGTGCCTTGTTAGCAATAGCTGTAAAAAAATCCGGAAAAATGAGCCAGGCAGCAAAGGTTAAAACTGCAATGGCAATAATTGTTGGGACAAAGAAATAAGTGGTTCGGTCAGCAAATTCCTGGATAGGAACTTTTGTCCCCTGACACTCTTCTACCATCTTGATAACCTGGGAGAGAAAGGTGTCTTTACCAACTTTGGTTGCCTTCACGTTGAGCAGCCCCTGCTGATTGAGGGTAGCACCGATCACTTCATCCCCTTTCTTCTTTTCAACTGGCATAGATTCACCGGTTGCCATAGATTCATCAATACTGCTTGCTCCATTTACTACCACTCCATCAGTAGGAATCTTCTCCCCAGGTCTTACTACCATAACATCTCCAACCTGAACCTTTTCAGTGGATACTTCAACCTCTTCTCCCTCAACCAGAATGCGGGCACTTTTTGCCTCAAGCTTCAAGAGTTTCTTGATCGCCTGCGAAGCTCTCCCCCTCGCCATGGTTTCTAAATACCTTCCTATAAGGTGAAAAGCCAGGATCATGGCTGCTGGCATAGCAAAACTTGGTACGTTAACAAAAAAGGAGGCTATAGTAATGATGTAGGAAGCAAAGACACCCAGAAAAATGAGGGCATCCATATTGGGATTCAAATGAAGCAATCCTTTTATAGCCGATTTATTAGTCTTATGGCCTGCCCAGAAAACCACAGGGGTAGCAAGGAGGAACATAATCA
>CBDTTR010000257.1:0-3188 GCA_965363405.1 uncultured bacterium
AAAACTACTTCAATTCTTTTAAGATGAGCTTGGCTACCTTTTCTCCAGAAAGTAACATCCCTCCGAAGATAGGGCCCATACGATAACTGCCAAAGGTCGCATTGGCAGCCATTCCCGCAACAAAAACCCCTGGATAAATCTCCTTCGTGTTTTCTAAGGTAGTCTCTTCTGACACCTCAGCCCATAACGACTTTTCTCCTATTACCCCCCCTGTCTCAGTAAAAAGCTGTGCCCCGACCTTTCGTTCAATTATCTTCGCCACTTCAGTAGCATGGCCTGTGGTGTCAACCACATACTTCGCCTGCACACAAAGCGGGTCAACATGCAACTGTGCCATCTCTACTGCTGTCCAGTTGATCACCACTCCAATTACCTTTCCCTCACGCACCATCACATCTTCCACACTCACCAGGTTGAATATCCTGGCGCCTGCCTTCACCGCATTAGAACAGAGAGTAGAAGCAGCCTCCACCGAATCAGCCGTATAGTAACCTTTTTGGTATTTACGGGAACTGATAGAAAGTTCGTCAAGAACCCTTTTCCCTTCCTCCTGCACCACAATCTCGTTAAACATCATCCCGCCACCCCACATGCCACCACCTATACTCAACTTGCGTTCAAACAGAACAACCTTCTTTTTTTTTCTTGCCAGGTGATAAGCTGCTACCAAACCAGCAGGCCCTCCTCCTACAATAACAACATCAACACTGATGACATCTTTCAGTTTTTCAGTATATCGATCCACAATCGCTTTGGTAATTATCGTTTCATCCAGCTTCATATTCTACCTCCATATTAAAACACGATACATGATTCACGATGCAAGATGCAAAGAAACACCGCCCACATAGATTGGGACGGTATCTATCGTTTAAAAGAGAAGCAAACCACTTTATAAAAAGATTTTTAACTGACTACTTTTTTTTCTGATCAGCAGCTGCCAGATAGGCCTTCATATCCTGAGCGACATCTTCAAGCCCCAGACTGATCAACCTTTCGGGGCTAGGAATACCTGTTTCCAAATCCCATCCCCGAAAGCTGTAATACTCATCTAACATCAGATCCAGATTTTCCCGGCTAATAACCATCCCTTTAGAAGGTCCTCTTGGAATAGGCTCTTCCATAAATCTCCTGGGCAACTTGTCGTCTTTTCTCCTAAAACCCTCTCGCACCATGAAGGCCCTCATCATATTCCAAATCCTTTCACCGGTCTTTTGGGCATCTTTCAGTGAAGACTGCATACCTGTTGCAATATTAACTGACTTTACACACCACTCAGAAATATCCAATGGTCCCCAGATGGCTTCCGCCAGGTGACATATAATCATGGAATCTGTATAGATCATAAAGTGGTTGATCCTGGCTGTATATTCACCTTTACCTTCAAACGTTTCCCGGGGAACCAGCCCTGTCCTCTCCCCCGTAGGACGTCCATCGTGATGACTGCCACCTCTTGGTCCTGTTGCATAACCTAATCCAAATCCTGGCAACCCTCTCGCAGAATGTCCCGCAAAAGTCATCCCTTTAGAATGCATGGCAAAGTCTTCTGATCCATGGCCAACCTTTTCTGATACCCTTTTCACCCCTTCAGCCAGAAGATCTCCCAACCCCTCTCTCTTGCCAATCTTATGGATCATGGTAAGCATTAACTCTGCATCACCAAATCTTAAATTTATCCCTTCGGTATCTTCTAAAGTCAAAAATCCCTTCTCAAAACACTCTATGGCAAAAGCTACGGCCACACCTGCCTCAATAGCATCCATACCATAATCATCACAGATACGCTCTGCAATAGCAACTGCCTTGATGGAATCAACTCCACAACAGGAGCCCAGGGCATAGATGTTCTCATACTCAGGGCCCTCAACTATGCAGGTATCATGTCCTTCTAATTTTACAATGCAAAACTTACTGCTGCGCACCGGGCAGGCAAAACAGGCCTTATCCTTAACCACAATAGTTTCTCTCATGGTTTCACCACTCAACCCTTCTGCATTTTCGAAAATCTCTTCCCGCCAGTTGTAACTCCCAAAAACACCCAGGGCATTATTAGCATTAACCAGAACAGGGGTACCATAGGTGGGAAGAATTTTAGAGGTCACCGGATGATTTCTAAAAACCGTAAGTAATTCATCAGCAAAGTGTTTAAATTTATTTATGTCCGGCACATCAACCGATCCTGTCCCTCTAACTACGACAGCTTTAAGATTTTTAGAACCCCAAACAGCTCCTGTTCCACCCCGACCGGTAACCCGACATCCGAAAGTGATGCAGGCAAAACGATTAAGCAGCTCACCCGCTGGTCCAATACTGGCAGCATGGATTTCATCAATACCCAATTCCTCTTTTAGCTTCTCCTGAACATCATAGCTATTCATCCCCCAGAGGTGGGAAGCCTCTCTGATTTCTACCAGATCATCATCAATCCAGAGATAAACAGGGACTGAGGCTTTACCCTCAATTATTATCCCGTCGTATCCCGCATATTTTAACTCCGCTCCGAAGTGCCCTCCTGCAGTTCCATGAAAGAAAGAACCGGTAAGAGGAGATTTGCAATAGGCCCCTACACGTGAAGCAGTAGGAATCATAGTTCCACCAACAGGCCCTGTCATGATGAGCGTCTTATTCTCAGGACTAAAGGGATCAATTCCCGGTTTAAGTTCATCATATAGAATACGGGCAGCAATCCCCGCACCTCCCAGATATTTCTCTGCCCATTCTTCCTTCAGAGGCTCAACTGCCACCTTTCCACTGGTGAGGTTTACCCTTAACAATTTACCCGTATATCCCTTATATCTAAAATCAGATGACAATATTTACCTCCTTTGCTCTAACCATCAAACAGCAGATAAGACGATTCCAAATAAGATACCCTATATACTAATTTTTGCTACAAAAGGAAAGGTTTTTTTACGAAAAATTCATTTCAAGGAGTCTTACCTACTATCTGGATAATAGAAAGCGATAATTCTACTTGACTAAAAACGCATAACTTTAATAGAATTAGAGCCCCGAGGAGGAAGAGAATTCTTCAGAAATACACTGCCGATAAAAGATCAACATTTCTTATTTCCTCCAACTTGTAAGCAGTAACTCCAGGATTCAACCAGAGGTTACGGTAGGTTGTCCAATAACTGCAAAGGGTTAAACAGTTAAACCCTGTAACCCCTATAAAATAGAGCAAGGAG
>CBDTTR010000258.1:0-3107 GCA_965363405.1 uncultured bacterium
GGGGTTTACTCTTATTGAACTTATTTTAGTACTCGTTATCATTGGATTTCTTACCTCATTAGTTGCTCCTGCCATTACCTCGTTAGCGGGACTGAAGCTTAAAACTGCGACCAGGAAAATGGCTGCCGGTTTGCGATACGCTCGAAGTCAAGCAGTTACAACCGGCAGTGAATACCAGGTTGTTTTTGATCTGGGAAAAGGGGAAATGATTATCGAATCTCTTCAGAAAGAGGAGAAACCTTATAGTTATAGTGATGATTATGAAGATGGTGAGGAGGAAGAATTAAACGGTGAGGAGGAGGAAGAAGATGATTCAGCTAAGAGGATGAAAAAACGGAAATCCTACACGATACCAAAGGAAGTTAGACTGGCAAGAGTAGTTATAGATGGTGAGGAGATTACTGAGGACCAGGCATGGATAGATTTTTATCCTAATGGCAGTTGCTCCGGCGGAGAGATTTTTCTAATGGATGAAAAGGAAAGGGAATACAGGATAGCACTCGAATTTATCACCGGGATAGTAAAAATAACTGAAGAAGAGGAAACCTGAGATGTTTAGTATATCCACGCAGAAGGGGTTTACTCTTTTAGAGATTCTTCTGGCTATTTCCATACTGGGTGTTGCTACAACTGCTATAATGCAGCAGTTCTCGGCTGGGTTGCGTATATCAAGAACTTCCCAAACCTATACTACTGCTACCATATATGCTAAACATAAGCTTGAAGAGCTTCAGGTCGAAGAAGAGATGAGGGAAAAAGAAGAGACCGGAAGTTTTGAAGATGGTTACCACTTTCGGGTTAGCATAATGCCTTATGAAGAGTATATGGAAGGTGAAGAAGATGAAGATATTTTTGAACATCTTCCCCTGGAGATGTACCTTTTGGAGTCAGTTGTGTGGTGGGAAGAGGGTGAGAAGGAAAAAAGCATAACATTGTCAACGCTCAAGACAGTCAAGAAAAAGAAAGGATTGTAGAACCGACAGGATTTAGGGAACAGGGGTCAGGGTTCAGGGAAATGAAAATTGTAAATAAGCTTACAGGTTTATTAGAGTGTTGCGTGTTACGCGTTTCGTGTTGTATTAGCTTAGATGTTTGCAAAGCTAATTTTAAATGATTACAACTAGAAAGCTGGTCAAAATGAAGATGTGGTTAGACTTATCAACTAAAAAAGAGGCACCAGCAAAAATACATCCTGGACGTTTTTCCCTGCACCCTGCACCCTGCAACCTGCACCCTGTTCCCTGTTCCCTGAACCCTGAGAAGGGATTTACCTTGCTAGAGCTTCTTATATCTATTGCTATCCTGTCCATGGTTCTGGTAATGATTTATGGAACACTTAGCATGGGCTCCAGGGCTTGGGAGAAAGGTGAAGAAGACATTGAAAAGATTCAGAGGATGCGGGTTGTTATGAACCTACTGAGCAGAGAGATTAAATCAACCTTCCCTTATAAGGTAACTCCCAGTGAGCTTGATACCCATAAAGAATTTTATGCCTTTGAAGGAAAGAAAGATTCAGTAAGTTTTGTCTCCACTATTCCTCTTAAAGGAGGAAGAGGAGGGTTGTCCTGGCTATCTTTTTGGGTGGAAAGTGAGGAAGGGTTAGTAGTAGTAGAAAGGGATGCCTTAAGATCTGATATTTTCAAAGAAAGAAACTCCATTGACAAAGATGAAATAGAAGTTCTGGATTCAAACATAACCAGTATGAAGTTGGAATACTATGAATTAAAGAGTGGAAAGGAAGAAGGGGAAGGGGAGGGAGAGTGGAAAGAGCACTGGGATGCTGAGAAGGAGAGAACTCTCCCCCATGCTGTTAAGATTGAATTGACTTTTGAGGAAGAGGGAAGAAGGGAAGGAGATGAGGAAGAGATTTACTATAGAGAGCTGATTATTCCCCTTATGATTCATGCTAAAAAGTTAAGGGGAAGGAGGGGGAGTAGGAGTGATCTGGATTGAAAACAGAATTTCTTAGTTTTCTTCGTGAGTTTCGTGGTTCCCAAAAGGCAGAAAGGGGCATTGCCCTGATGCTGGTGCTTTGGGTTTTGACCTTGCTTTCGATAATGGTTTTTGAATTTTGCTATACCATGAGGATAGAAGCCACTATCACAAGGAATTTTAAAGAGGGGGAACGCTCTTATTTCCTTGCACAGGCGGGTATCAATCGTGCGATTATTGAGATAGTCAAGACGAAAAGTGCTGTGAAAAAGTTTAAGGGAAGCAAAGAATCGATGGTTAAGGATGAGGGAAAATATGTAGACGAAGAAGAAGAGGGATCTGAGGAATGGAAACCCAGGGAAGAGCCGTATACATTTCCATTTCAAGGTGGAGAATGTGAAGTTAAAATTGGTGATGAAGGAAGTAAAATCAATCTCAATTGGATTGCAAAAAAAGCTAAGAGTGACAGAAAACTTCTGACCGATATCTTTGAAAATAGTTGTGGGCTGGAAGGCGAGGAACGGGATGTTATTGTAGACTCGATTATTGATTGGGTGGATAAAGACCATAATCATTTAATAAATGGTGCAGAAGATGAATATTATGAGTCTTTAGAAGATCCTTATGAATGCAGAGACGGTCATTTTGTAGTAACTGAGGAGTTGCTGCTGGTCAGAGGAGTTACTGAAGAAATTTATTACGGTAGAAATTTATCTTCCAGAGAACGTGATGAATTAATGGAAGAGGAAGACGCTTCTCCTGTTAAAAAATTAGAGCACGATTTGGAAGAGGATGAAGAAAGAAGAATAGATAAAGGTCTCTCAGAATTATTCACTGTGTTTTCCAACAGGAATTCTCTTAAGATTAATATTAATGATGCTCCTTATAGCCTCTTAATGAGTGTATCGGGGATGACTGACGATGTGGCACGAAGTATAATTGAACTCAGACGTGAAGAGGAGTTTGAGAACATAAGTGATGCCAGATTAATGGAGTTGCCCAACTATAATCAAATAAAACCACAGATTACGGTTGATCCTACTGATTATTATAGGATTGAGGCACGTGGCAGGGTTGGTGACAGTTTTGTTGCAAGAACAATTTCTGCTGTTGTTAAGATTACGCCGAAGAAAAAGGACAAGTATGAAGTAGTATATTGGCAGGAAGGAGTGTAA
>CBDTTR010000259.1:0-3089 GCA_965363405.1 uncultured bacterium
GTCATTCATTTTTGTGGGAGGGTTTTTTCAATGGCGGGTGAATCATCGGGTAAAAAAAAGGTTGTAGAAAAAGAGATAACACCGGAGGAATGGGGGAAAATAGATCAGATTATTGCCGATCATAAGGATAAATCTGGTTCACTCATTCCTGTGTTGCAACAGGTGCAAGATGTATGTGGATTTTTACCTGAAGAGGTGCAAAATAGAATTGCCGATGGGTTAGACGTTCATCCAAGTTATGTCTATGGAGTGATAACATTTTACTCTTTTTTTACTCTGGTTCCTCGAGGAAGAAACGTTGTGAGACTCTGTATGGGTACAGCGTGTTACGTCCAGGGTACCAACAAAATGCTTGGCAAATTGAAACAAAATTTAGGTATTGATGTCGAGGAAACCACAGAAGATATGAGGTATTCCCTGGAGACGGTGCGATGCTTAGGCGCCTGCGGATTAGCGCCAGTGATGGTTGTCAATCAAGATACCCATGGACTGTTGGACATAGATAAAGCGATTGAGATCGTTAAGGAATATGAATAATGAAACGAATCTTTTAGGTAGGGAGGTTCACAATGCCCAAATTAAAGCTTGAGGATTTAGCGAAAATTAAGGAGAAGGTAAAAACCTCAACTAGTTTAAGAGAAGGGGGATACCAGGCTAAGGTTACTGTGCATATGGGAACTTGTGGAATTGCCTCTGGCGCCAGAAAAGTTATGCAAACATTAATGGATGAGATAGCCCAGCGTGATGTTAAAGACGTTATTTTGACGACCTCTGGTTGCGCTGGGCTTTGTAGTCGAGAACCTATGGCTACCGTCGAACTGAGAGGGGAAGCTCCTGTAAAATATGTTGATTTGGATGAAGAAAAGATCCGGAGAATTCTTATTGAGCATGTGGTGGGAGGCAAGATCGTAGAAGAGTATGCATTAGCGATAGGAAGTGAGACCTCTTATTAGTTTTGATTTTAAATTTAAACCTTTAAAAACTCGAAATAAAGGGAAGTAATATTATAAGATGGCAGATTTTCGTACACATATGCTCATTTGTGCAGGAACGGGATGTACCTCGAATCGTTCTCTCAAGGTAAAAGAAGCCTTAGAAGAGGAATTGATAAAGCGAGGATTGCAGGATGAAGTAAGAGTTGTGATTACTGGTTGCAACGGTTTCTGTGCGGTTGGCCCTATTATGGTGGTTTATCCAGAGGGCATCTTCTATCAAAAACTTACCCCAGAAGATGTTCCCTATTTGATAGAAGAGCATATTTTAAAGGGACGACCTGTGAAGAAATTGATGTTTTCTGAACCGGTTACTAAAAAGGAAATCCCCTTACTAAATGAAATCAATTTTTTTAGTCATCAGGTGTTGAGGGCTCTGAGAAATCGAGGGTTGATTGATCCTGAGAGTATTGATGAATATATCGCTCGAGACGGATATGCGGCTCTTGGTAAAACCCTCTCCTCTATAACACCTGAAGAAATAATAGAAGAGGTGAAGATATCGGGATTGAGGGGCAGAGGGGGTGCTGGTTTTCCCACTGGACTCAAGTGGGAGTTTTGTGCCAAAGCCATGGGAGATATCAAATATGTCCTTTGTAATGGTGATGAGGGTGATCCTGGCGCCTTTATGGATAGAAGCATCCTGGAGGCAGATCCCCATGCCGTGCTGGAAGGATTGGCCATTGCGGGAAGGGCGGTAGGTGCGCATCAGGGATATGTCTATGTGCGAGCTGAATACCCTTTAGCTGTTGATAGATTGAAGATAGCAATCCAACAAGCCAGGGAATATGGTCTTTTAGGGGAGAATATCTTAGGTTCAGGCTATGATTTTGATATTGAGATATATCCGGGGGCGGGTGCCTTTGTCTGTGGTGAAGAGACAGCTTTAATGATCTCTATAGAGGGGAAGAGGGGTATGCCCAGGCCCAGGCCTCCTTTTCCAGCCCATAAAGGCCTTTGGAGGAAACCATCAGTATTAAATAATGTTGAGACATTATCAAATATACCCCAAATAGTACTCAATGGGGGGGAGTGGTATGCAAGCATCGGAACGGAAAAGAGCAAAGGCACCAAGGTGTTTGCACTCGCAGGAGCTGTTAACAATATTGGACTGGTTGAAGTTCCCATGGGCATTCCTCTACGGAGTATCATCTATGACATTGGTGATGGTCTCCAATTTGGTAGAGAGTTTAAGGCTGTGCAGATAGGGGGACCTTCAGGGGGGTGCCTGCCAGAGAGCATGTTGGATACCCCGGTAGACTATGAGTCGATCAATGCGACAGGTGCGATCATGGGTTCTGGCGGCATGGTCATCATGGATGAGACAGCCTGTATGGTGGATATGGCAAAATTCTTCCTTGCTTTTACCCAGGAGGAGTCCTGTGGAAAGTGCACTCCCTGTAGGGTTGGCACCAAGATGATGTTGGATATCCTGACCCGTATTTCCCAGGGTGAGGGGGTTGCAAGCGATGTTGATACCTTGAGAGATTTAGCGACCACTATTAAAACAACAGCCCTTTGTGGTTTAGGTCAAACGGCTCCCAATCCGGTTCTTACTACCTTAAAGTATTTTCGGGAAGAGTTTGATGCCCATGTTATAGATAAGACATGTCCAGCTAAGGTGTGTAAGAGACTGACTCCCGCTCCCTGTCAGAATGCCTGTCCGGTGGGGATAGATGTGCCGAGTTATGTGGCTTTAATTGCCTGGGGCAGATACCAGGAATCTCTGGAGATGGTTAGAAGGGATAACCCCTTTCCAGCGGTGTGTGGTCGCGTATGTACCCACCCTTGCGAATATGATTGTGAAAGGGGGGAGACTGATAAGCCTGTTTCTATCAAATCACTCAAGCGATTTGTTGCTGACTATGAGAAAGAGGTGGGAAGGATACCAATTACTCCAGTTGAGATCACGCAAAGGGAGAAGGTAGCAATCATCGGATCAGGGCCGGCGGGTCTTACATGTGCACGTGATGTGATTCAAAAAGGTTATGCCGTCACGGTTTTTGAAGCCTTACCGGTTGCAGGCGGCATGCTCACTATGGGAATACCTGATTATCGATTACCAAGAAAAGAGGTGGAAGCGGAGATTAATGATAT
>CBDTTR010000260.1:0-3022 GCA_965363405.1 uncultured bacterium
TTCTTGACAGGAGAGTTATAGGATGTCCCTCTTTTCCGCTTTTACGGTCCCGTCTTGTTTAAAATCTTTTTCTAACAAGTCTCAAACTTGTGCTCGATCTTCGTACTTTTGGACTTGGTCTTAACCGCTGCACACCCACTTTCGGCACTACCCCTGTTATTGATTTTTGTCCTTTCGTTCTCGGCGTCAACCTTTGCACCTTTCTATTCGGCATTATTCTGCTTTTTAATTTTCTTACCTCCGGCCTCAACTGTGTCTTCTTCTCACCAGTTTTTATCTCCCTGGGCTTATTAATTTTTCTTGCAGATATAATCCTATCACTAACTCTCTGCGTTTTGATATGGGCATACTTAACAAGTTTTTCAGGCTTTAATTTTGCAGCTCTTGCCTTAAACACACTCCCCCCACTTTTTATAAATTGCCTTTCATCTGGCTTACGGTGTCTAATTCTATTAATGGCTGACATATGCGGTTTTCGCCTTACATCAATATTTCTGAAATTGAATCTGTTCCTGATCTCTTTAAAGTCCTTAATAACCCTGCTATTGATAACAGCTGCCCCACGGTAACTGTTAATAATGGTGTTTTTCCCTATATGCTTAATCCTGACTTTGTTATAATTATCGACGTTATAGAAATGTCTCCGCTTAATTACTACTGGGTGATCTTTGTAGCAGTGGTTTCTCACATTGATTGCGTGTATATTGTTGACCACAACTGAGCGGGGCCCCCAATAGCGGCGGCAGTAATATCGTTCATAGGGTGCCAATGGTATCCACCCTATGTAGCTACCTCTGTGTATCCACGACACCCTTCCAGGATACCATGCAAATCTTATATGAGGGAATGGACTTACACCAATCCCTACACGACATACAGGTGGGAGCCAATACCAACAGTGAGAAGCATTGATATATACCCAGTTCCCATAGTGGTGCGTTACGTATCCAAACGGTTCATAAGGGACCCAGCAGTGATCACCATACCACTGCGTCCATCGGCCTATGGTGAACGGACTCCAACAAGAGGAGACATAAAGAGGTCGCCAGAAATACCGATAACCCCCTTCGTAGTAGACCCTCTCCCAGATACCATTTTCTTCTAATGTATAAGATTGATAGTAAAGTCTATCAGGAAGGTGCTTCGTTGAATCCCCTTTAACCTCTAATCGCATTTTCCAAAGTGCGTCCCTTTTTATGTTCCAAGAATTCCAGTCGTCATCTACCATCCCCTTACCAGATGTGATTTCCTGATACCCCGCAATAATAGATGAGGATCCTGCGATCACCTCATACTCAGTATCATCAGTAACGCACACAAAATCAACTTTTCCCGTCAATGCAATCACTTCTACAGATTCGTCTTTCAGATATACATCAAAAGTAGTAAGCGGTGGTGCCATTACATAGCCAAAAGGCGTTATAGCTTTAAGCACTGTGGTAGAGCTCTTATTGTAAAATCTAGCAATCCCTGAATCCATATCAATTGCAGTTGAGTCATCTTCAAGTTTTACTATTTGTATCTGTGTATTGCCACCTGTCCTTATCCACGTGTTATTGGGTATGATAAACTCTGCCGTTGTATCTTCATCAGCATAAAATACATCATCTTTTCCAACAGGAGTATCCTTTACTGTTGCAATCCAATCTTCGTTTTCAGGAACATAGCGCAGCAGCTCTCCCTCGACGTGTGAAATATGGCCCACTAAAAGGAGCTGTTCGGGTTCATCCTGGTCTGCAGAAGAAATAGAGATTGCTATGAATAGTAACAGAAAGGTTAGCCATAGCAGTCTTTGTATTGTACCCATGTCCTTCCTCCTTTCTCATTTTCAAAACAGAGAGGATCTGCAACCAAGGAGACCTCAACGAAAAATCGCGTAATTAGATCATCAGCTATACCAAAGGTGCAACTATCGTATCAAAAGAACAAAATCCACAACTGCTTGATACAAATGTCTTTTGCAAAATCAGTCTCTTGAGTGTAGAACAGGTGTAGTTTAATACCTACTCTATGATAAAAAATTATGCTCTATCAATCACATTTTGCCCTTAGGTTCTCTTCTTCCATTATCCTTTCGTGATTTCTCTTTCCTGAGTTCGTAGAATTTTGGTTTGAGTTGTAAGAACCTTTCATAACCCAATAATTTTCGCACTTCAATTAGAAAATTATAACGTTCAGTTGAAAGCTTATTGCGAGCCTCAAGCACATTCTGAAACTGATCTTTACAGGCTGATTCATCTAATTTCTCTTTTTCGATAAACCACTCTAGTGCAATCTGTGCCTTTTTTAACAAGCTTTCGTGGTCTATCATCTGATTTCGGTGCTTATAATGTAGATCGTCAAGTTTTGCTTGCTCATCAGAGCTTATTTTCAGCTCGCTTGCCACTTCTGGCATTCTCCACCATTTACCACGGGGCAAACCCTCTATTCCATCTCTAGAATAGCCACGATCCCGTGCCATGCTGACTCCTGACAGTACAAAAAAACAAACCAACATACAAAACACTAATCTTCTCATTTCATACCTCCTTATCGATAATTAATGAATGGGTTTACGTGCAGACCTGCACAGTGGTTTAATCTTCCTACAGAGGAAGAACAAACTCTAAAAATTCATCATCATAATAATCATCATCGTAGTTATTGTAATCATCATAGTTATCATAGTCATCTTCATTGGAGGTGCCTATAATATGAAGATAACGGTCTGGGAGAGCATAATCTTCTGCCAGGGTAATTTCTGCCACAAACTGTTGATCACTCTCCATTTTCTGGACAATTTGTACAGATCCATTTTCTTGAAGTCCTTTAAAAAGAGAGCTCCACCAGATTCCCATCATTAACAGAACAATTACAAATCCGGTTACCAAGGCTGGTTGCCATCTAAACAAACTACGACTTTTCTGAGAAGTGGGTATGAATCTTCTCCGTGCTGAAGGCACCAGTTCCTGTGACATATCTCCCATACGGATTAGCACCTGTTTAAACTCCTGTTTTTCCTTCTGACATAGAGAACATTTTG
>CBDTTR010000261.1:0-3004 GCA_965363405.1 uncultured bacterium
TTCTTCGTGTTCTTCGTGGTTATATTTGTTTTGGTTGCGGCTCTGCTGCGCTGTGGTTTCAAATGCATTGTTTGGGTTTATTGTGAACGACAAAAATAAAATATCATTGCGAGTGGCGTCAGCGACGAAGCAATCTCATGAGATTGCTTCGCTATCGCTCGCAATGACAGGCTATTGAATGCCAACTTGTTTAAGTCGTTCACTATAGTATGATTATTTCAATAATTCCACTTTCAACTGCTGTTTAAAATCTTGCGTAAGTGCTCCTGTAATACTGTGATACGTTAGTTCCAGGGTCTCGATTAATACACCAAATTTTGACCCTTCGATTATATTTTTTACAGGAAGCGAAACCAAAGCATAAATATAACCGGCAGGATCAACCCAATAGCTCTCAATCCTACTGTATATCATCAATTCACTTATTGCCTCATTTACTTGTTTTTTAAACTGTTCAGATAATTCGTCGAAAGCACTTGGAGGAAGTTTGCCACAAGCTTTAATTGTAGATCCTATTGCATTAATTGTTTTCCTCTTTAAGATAATTGCCATATGAGAACGGGCCTGCTTAACAGCAAGCTGCTGTGCTTCATTGATTCTTTTAGTGGAGGGACTGACCCCTACATTAAAAATCATACCATCACGACATGGTAATTCATCCACCCACTTTGGAGGGATGGAAACAGTAATCTTATCTTTTGAAAGCTTCAGGAATTTTACATATTGTCTCGATAGATTGTCTATTTTTCGAGAAAGCATCTCGACCTCTTTGATGTTGTTCTTTCTCTCCATCTCAAGTTGATTCATTTCAGAGATTATTTCATCATCAATTTTATCGGTAAGGAGATCCATGCTTTTTTCTATCTTATTGATGCTTTCCGCCTGATCTCCTAAGGTATCAAATGTCCGTGCAATATTATCCATGTTGGTTTTAATTTGTTCTGTCTTTTCATAATTATTTTCCAAATCGTTTTTTATCTTTGGGATATCCGCTGAAATCACCTGAGTCAATTGAACATCAATAGATGCAAACTGGCCTGCTAAATACCAGAGCGTCCCTATAATAACGGCTATACCACCTAACAATTGGATTGTGAATTTCATCATATTAAACAGAATAAAAGTCTTTTTGTATATTTAGAATGGATACTATTTCTAACAATCTCTTAAAGAGTCAATCTCCCCTTTCCCGGTGGGAGTGATTAAGGGAAGAGACATGGTTACAGGAGTAAGAGGGGATGCGAGTAACATCAGAAAAATTATCTTCTAATAATCAGGAAGATACCACACACTATAGCAATCAATGACACTGCAATTGTACTTCCAGGGATTTTAAATTTGAGGAAAGGTAGCAGTCCCTTTGCAAGCAAATAGATGCCCAGTAAAGACAATCCAATGGTTCCTGAAGGTTTTTCTGTTGTTATTAGGATAGCAATACCAGCAGCAACTGCAAGCAGTGGTAATATTATATTAAATTGAGGAATTTGAATTTTCAAAAATGGTGACAGACCCATCATAATGAGCCAGACAGCAAGCAGTATTGTTCCCGCCATTTTAATGTTATTCATCAGTTATCTCCTGCCCAGCATGTTTTGGAAATGCTAAATTTCAGTGTAGTTTCGCTTGGTCTTCACAGGTGTTTTGCATTTTCCAGTTTTTTTATAAAATCATCTTGCTGATAGTGTTTGCGCAACCGCTTGATGATAAGATAACCACCATATTTCCTAAGGTCATTACGCCAACTGCGATACCAGTCATCCCATCCCCTAACCAGATAATCAATTGGAAACACTAATGTTTTAAGTGCAATTCTGAAAAAGCTCATTGGATCATAAAACCCTCTCATCAACTTTGTTGGTGTTTCCTGGAGTTCATGCAGACTCATATTCTTCGGCTGGAAACAAGCATAATTACCATCGTACTTTTCCCAGGGTAGCACGTCTAAGGAAAAGAGTCTTTTGTCTTGTTCTAATCTCGTCCTTAACTCACTACCGATTAAGGGAATTGCCCGCAAGATTTGAACCGTATCCAGATGAGCTTGTCGTATGAATTTTTTAAACATCTTTGCTCTTCCCTTTGTGCTTATGCTGAGTTCTGAAACCTTTTTCGATGGGTAGCCCCAAATAAACATAGCATGAATTAGAAAACCGAAACGATGGTACAATTTTGTCCATTCAAGCATATCCTTTGAACTATAACCTTTCTGCATAGCTTGCAGTTCTTCGTCAATAGGAGATTCATATCCTATACAGACGACTCTGACACCAGCTTTTTTCATCGCAACCAAAAATTCTTGATCCTTTCCTGCTTCCAGTCTGGCTTGTACAGTAAAATCTAGAGATCGACCATACTTTTTAGCAATCTTATCGAAAAAAAACAAAGACCCTTTTCTGTCTTCCTCCAAACGATCGTCCACAATAAAAAATTCACGTGCTTTTCTGGTTTCTACCAGCCATTGAACCTGATCAAAAAGAAATTGACCACTTGCCCAACGTGGTTTCCCTTTCACACTGCAAAACTCACAATTACGGCTACATCCTCTAATACGTCCAATTTGGTATATCTTAATTTTGGAAAAACGGACCAAACCAAAATCTGTATAGGGCAACAAATCTAAATTTGCTCCATCTGATACTTCTCCAGTATTGGTTCTGCACTTACCTTCGCTATCAAGAAAAGATACGCAGGCAATATTTTCTATAGTTTTACCCTCTGCAATACAGTTGAGCAACTGCCGAATGACCATCTCCCCATCACCATGAACAACTATGTCAATGCCCCTGTTTAATGATTCCTCTGGAGCGTAGTGAGTGTGCCAACCCCCAGCGATAGTGGTAACTCCCATAGCCCTGTAAAATTTAGCCAATTCCCACACACGAGGTATAGTACTGGAAAGCCCACAGTAAAAGCCCACTACTTCAGCCGGGCTTTGAGCCTGGAGTGTACGGTGATCCACAAAACCATTTTCATCTTTAGGTGCACTTTTGCAATTATTTTCATCTAT
>CBDTTR010000262.1:0-2998 GCA_965363405.1 uncultured bacterium
TTGAGCAGCTTTGCTGCCTTTAATTTATTGCCTTTCACTTGCTTAAGTGCTTGTAAAATTGTTTCCCTTTCCATTCTCTCTAAAGTTAATTCCTGCCTACTATCATTTAATGGTAATTGACTTCCCCTTGCATCTCTCCTAACCTCCAATGGCAAATCCTTATAATTGATGAGATCACCCTCACAGAGCATGAACGTTCTCTCAACAACATTCTTTAACTCCCTTACATTTCCAGGATAGCTGTATTCCATAAGCTGGCTTAAGGCTTTCTCGGAAAACCTCCTCTTACCCCCTTTCTTTCCATTTGACTCCTTTATAAAATGTTCTACCAGCAAGGGAATATCTTCCTTCCTCTCTCTTAAAGGAGGTAAATTGATATTGATCACATTGATTCGATAATATAAGTCTTCCCTAAATCTTCCTTTGTCAATCAACTTTCTTAGGTCTTTATTTGTAGCAGCGATAATCCTAACACTCACCTTTTTTTCCTCAGAACTCCCCACTGGTCGAAATGTCCCTTCCTCCAATACTCTTAGTAATTTAACTTGTGTAGATAAACTCATTTCTGCTATTTCATCAAGAAAGAGGGTGCCACCATCAGCTACTTCAAAAATGCCCTTTTTGTCAGCTACTGCACCGGTAAAAGCACCTTTTATATGTCCAAAAATTTCTGATTCCAAAAGATTTTTATTTATGGTAGTGCAATTGAGGATGATAAATGGATTATCCTTCCTCTTACTGTTTTTTTGAATTGCATGGGCAACCAGTTCTTTCCCCGTACCGGTTTCTCCACTTATCAGTACTGGTAATTCTGTGTCCTTAATCTTCTCTAGAAGTCTATAGATCTCTTGCATAGGTAAGGCTTTACCGATGATATTATGATATTGATGCTTCTCACCCAAGACTTTTGTTAACTCGGATATCTTCTTTTCTTTTGCCAGGTTTTCTCTTATTAACTCTCGGATACGAAGTATGGACTTCACCCGAGCCAGAAGCTCTTGTGAATTGAAGGGCTTTACTATATAATCATCTGCTCCCTCTTCCAAGCCTTCTATCTTAAGCTCAGTATCTGCCTTAGCAGTCAGGAAAATGAGGGGGATATGCCTTAGCTCTGGATTGGATTTTACAGATTTACAGAATTGATAACCATCCATCCTGGGCATCATGATGTCTGAAATGATCAAATCAGGAATATATTCTTTAAGTTTCTCCAGGCCTTTTAGTCCATCTTCTGCAGTTATCACCTCATATTCCTTGCCGAGTATACCTGTCACGTATCTCCTCACATCCAGATTGTCATCTATGAATAAAATCAGTGGCCTTTCGCCGGTAGGCTTTTCCTCTCTTATCTTTACCTCATCATAACCAAGGTCAGAGAGTTCTATCTCTTTCTGGGTAAGGATAATTTCATCGCTTTCTTCCTTAATTTGGTTTTGATCACTAATATGATCTTTCCCCATTGGAATATAAATCGCAAAGTTGCTCCCTCTCCCATATTCACTTTCTACTTCTATCTTACCTCCCTGTAGTTCGATCAGCTCTTTTGCTAAAGATAGACCAATCCCAGTACCTTCATGTCCCCTGGAAGAACTACTCTCTGCCTGTTGGAACCTTTCAAAGATGTGGGGTAGGTCTTCCCCTTTAATCCCGATGCCAGTATCTTTCACAGAGATTTTTACAAAATCTCCTTGCACCTCTTCCTCACCATTTTTTGCATCGATGATGATGCTCCCTCCTCTTGGGGTAAATTTAAAGGCATTCCCTATTATGTTGAGCAAAACTCTCTCCATCTTTCCAGGATCTATATAGGCAGGTTCAATACATTTACCTGGTAAAAAATTAAGTTTAATCTCTTTTTTAGTGGCTAAAAAGGCGAAGCTATCCACAATGGTTGATAAGAATTGGTTTATATCTTTCCTATAGTAGCTGACATCTTCACTCTTTGATCCCAAACGGTTAAAATCTAATAATTGGTTAACCAATTTTAGTTGTCGTCGATTATTCCTCAAGGCTAGCCCAATCTGGTCTTTTGCCTCTTTTTTGATATCTCCGCATTCTCCTCTTAGAAGTCCTTCTAAGGGTCCTATTGATAAGGTTAAGGGTGTTCTAAATTCATGGGACATGTTAGAAATAAAAGCATTTTTCATCTCTATTTCCTGGATTTTTTTCCTTTCACTGATATCCCTTACAAAATTGACTCCTCCAATAATCTCACCTTCCTTGTTTTTAAGAAGGGAAGCATTTATCTCAATTGATATTCGTTTTCCATCTTTCCTTGTCCACATTGCCTCAAATTCTTTAAACTTTCCATTCGCAAACAGTCTACCAACCATATCCCTACGCAACCAGATGCGAAACTCATCATCAAAGCTGCCCAGTTGTGATATGTGCATTCCTTTCAGCTCTTCCTGTGTATAACCTGTTATCTTTTCCGCTGCTTCATTAACCCTTGTAATCGCGCCTTGAGGATTAACTATAATAATTCCATCAACAGAGGTTGTAATGATGTTCTCCAAAAAATCTCTGGCTTCTTTGATCTCCCTTTCTGCTTTTTTTCTCTCAGTGATATCTCTTTCAATAGATACGCCAGCAATAACATTTCCATTATTATCTTTAATCAATGAACTGTAACTTTCTACATCAACATAGTTTCTATCCTTAGTTTTGTATCTCGAGTCATAGGAAATAAAACCCTTTTCAAAAAGCTCTACCATATTTTCGATAACCCTTCCTCTTATTTGCTTATCATCAACCAAAAGCTCGGAGGCATGTTTCCCAATTACCTCTTCTTTACCAAATCCACACATCTGTTCCATAGCAGAATTGATAGAGAAAATATGGCCTTTCTCATCTGTGATGACTATTCCATCTCTACTGCCCTCAATAACAGCTTCTAAAAAATCTCTGGTTTCTTTAATCTCCCTTTCTGTCCTTTTTCTCTCAGTGATTTCTCGTCTCAATTGCTCATTGACAGTTTTGAGATCAGCTGTTCTTTCTT
>CBDTTR010000263.1:0-2989 GCA_965363405.1 uncultured bacterium
ATTCTATTACCCAGCAACAAGCATCCAGTATTTTTAGTTTTTTATTCTGCAATCCGAAATCGCAAATCCCTCAGTCTTCCGCAATCCGAAATCAGAAATCCGCAATCGTTTAGTTCCGCATTCATATAATCCAGTATCACTTTAGTTTCCACCGATCCCTGAACCCTGTCCCCTGCAGGCCTTGACACAAACTCCACAGATATACTGCCCTATGTGATCTCTCTTTCTAAAGAGGCGAAGCTGCTCAAAACATTCAAGATGTTCAAAGTCTTCCTGCCTCTCTTTGATAGCACCTGCCGGACACACCGCAAGACATTCTTCGCATTCATAACAACCACCTTCAATAGGATGATCATGTTTTAAAGGAAGATCAGTAAGAACGGTAACCAAACGAATCCTCGCACCACAGGTTGGATTCACCAGCAGATTATTTCTCCCTATCCAGCCAAGACCAGCTTCTTGAGCGACTTTTTTGTGCGAGAGGTGTCCCTTCTGATGTTCCCAATCTACAATCTGAGACGCAGGTATAGGAAGAGCACCGCATCCCATCCCCTGGATAAAGTGTGCCAGGCTAAAGGCAACACGATCCAAAAAAAAGTTGGCCTGACGATAGTGGTGAAAGTAAAGTTGGGTTGGTCTGTCCTCAATCTCTTCAAGAACGGAATCAGACAACCTGACAGCCAATGAAATTCCTGAGTCAAAAGAGTCTATCGACTGTTTTGAGAGGTGTAGGAAATCTCTTTTGAAAGGTCGGATGTCTGCCACCCCAAAAAGGGAAACTCCTTTTTCTAAAACCCAATTGTTCAGCTTAAGATAGTTATCCTCCCTGCTTTTCACACTAAATACACCCCATTTTTTTTAAATAAATCGTCAATATGGTTATGGCTGCTGGTGTAATTCCAGAAATACGCGAGGTTTGTCCAAGGGTATGGGGCTTAATCTTTAACAATTTCTCCCTCACCTCCTGTGAGAGTCCTTTCATCTCATTATAGTCCATATCTGGAGGAATCACTACTCCCTCCAATTTCTTAAAACGTTCCACCTGTTGTTGTTGCCTGTCAATGTATCCTTGATACTTTACATGAATCTCCACCTGTTTTACTACCGCATCGGGAATATTAGACGCTGGAGGATCAAAAAGGCATAAATCCTGATATGAAAGTTCGGGTCTTTTTAATAAATCTCCAAGAGTTGCAACATTACGCAAAGGGGCACTCTGCAATTTTGCAAGCTTTTCGTTCACCTCACTTCTGGGGTAAACTGCAGTTCCTTCAAGCCTTTTTAGCTCTTCACAGATTATTTGGCTTTTTATCTTCAGTTTTTCATAGGCATCTTCTTTTACCAAACCAATCTGATATCCTTTTTCCATAAGCCTCAAATCAGCATTATCTTCTCTTAAAAGGAGTCGATATTCTGCTCTCGAGGTAAACATCCGGTATGGCTCTTCTGTGCCTTTGGTAACCAGATCATCAATTAAGACACCAATATATGCCTCTGATCGATCCAGTATAAATGGCTCATCTCCTTGCACCCTCATGACAGCATTTATGCCAGCAACTAACCCCTGAGCAGCGGCTTCTTCATAGCCAGAAGTTCCGTTGATCTGGCCGGCGTGGAAGAGATTCTTAATCTGCTTTGTTTCAAGAGTGGGTTTGAGCTGAATGGGATTGATGTAATCATATTCAATGGCATAGCCGGGTCTCATTATCTCCACATGCTCTAAAGCCGGGACAGCCCTCAGCATTTTCACCTGAATATCTAAAGGAAGGCTGGTTGCCAGGCCATTGGGATAATACTCCACAGTATGATAGCCTTCCGGCTCTAAGAAGATCTGGTGTCTATCCTTTTCAGGAAAACGCACCACCTTATCCTCGATGGAGGGGCAATAGCGTGCACCTGTGCCTTCGATCACTCCTGTAAAGAGGGGAGACCTGTCTAACCCGCTTGTAATAATCTTATGGGCCTTAGCATTTGTATAGGTAACATAACAGAAAACCTGCTTTTGCCTCAATTCTTCCGTTGAGAAGGAGAAAGGATGTGGAGGATCATCCCCCTTCTGGATTTCAGCCTTTGAAAAATCTATCGTTTTCCCATTTAGACGAGGAGTGGTTCCCGTCTTAAGCCGCCCTATATCAAAACCCAAATCTTTCAGATTCTCAGCCAGCCCAATGGACGCTACATCACCCATTCTTCCTGCAGGGAAATGGTTAAGTCCTATGTGAATGAGCCCATTCAAAAAAGTTCCAGCGGCAATGATAACCGTTTTAGCATAGAAGCGTTCTTTAAAATTGGTCTCAACACCCTTAATCGTATCAGATTCTACCAGGAGTCGTTCAACAGAAGCTTGTCTCAATTCTAAATTATCTTGATTTTCCAAAACGTATTTCATCCTCAATCTATATGATTGTCGATCCGCCTGAGCACGGGAAGAAATAACTGCAGGACCTTTCTTGGTGTTGATCCGCCTGAACTGGATACCGGTAGCATCAATGTTTTTTGCCATCTCACCTCCGAGGGCATCAATTTCCTTTACCAGCTGTCCTTTAGCTAAACCACCAATAGCCGGATTGCAGGACATTAAGGCAATGGTATCCAGATTGATAGTAAGTAGTAAGGTACTACATCCCATGCGAGCAGATGCCAGTGCTGCCTCACACCCCGCATGACCCCCGCCAGCTACCAGCACGTCATAATTTTTGGGTTGTACAAACATCAGAAACTTATCCCGCCTTTTTGACAGATTGCAATCTGTGAAACCCCCTTTTAATAACGGAGAGAATAGCACAATTAGAAATTTTTTACAGTACTTAAATCAGAGAGGATTTCAAAGTTGAGATTCAGAAAGCTAAAACAAAGGGATTAAAAAATCAGGAGATTGATTCTCTTGATTCTGGATGCTGAATCTTATTTTGTTTAAACATATTATTCTGCTTGTTTGGAAAACTCCAGTTAGATTACCCTGATGAAATTATTAACAATACTGGATTCC
>CBDTTR010000264.1:0-2971 GCA_965363405.1 uncultured bacterium
ATCTCTGACCCCTGCTTCTTAATTCAACAACTTTTCACATCGATTAATTAAAACAGCTTTCCCCTTTTCATATCTCCTTTTATCTGCCTAAGAGCCTTCTTCAATCCCGGGCTTTCAACAACCGCATCTAATTCATCAGCTAAAATATCAATATCAGCCGCAATCTCATCGTCAAAAAGCTCTTCTTCATTGTCAAGTGCTGTGTACAGCCGTTCTATCGTTTTTTCAAGCAGCTCTGTTGCAAAATCCTCAATACCAGGATTCTCCTCAAAAACCTTAATCAATACATCCTCATACTTGTAGTAGGCATATATCAATTTTTTACCCTTCTCACTTTTGCTCAACACCTCATCACGAAACTGCCTTAAGATATCAAGCCCTGGATCATCTAATCCTAAAAGATCCTCAGAAGGACAGTCAGACAAATCCATTTTACACTCGCCTTCAAAACCTATATAAAAATTAATTGGGTAATATAAAAGGATATTTTTACTTTCCATAAAACAAATTGTATCTTCATTACATAAGGCCATCGCCTCATCTTCATAATTATAACACTTATCGACTGTAAAATTAGGATTAGGATTAATAATGGGAATGGGTTTATATTTGCATGTCAACGTACAACAACAGTTTCCCTGATCCGTTGCCCAGCTATTACAGACAAATATTAATGCTACACCTAAAAATAGAATTGCTACTAAACATTTTCTTTTCATCATACCCTCCTTTCGTCTTAAGGTTAAAGAAATCTATGAATCCCTTACTTAAGAACAAAAACATCTTTAGCCGTTTCTATACCACATACCCTACTATTATCCAAGCTAAAAGCAGCATTCCCCCCCTTTGAAAAAGGGGGGTTAGGGGGATTTTTTACTCAATTACCTCCAAAGCACGGCCTTTAAACCAGTCGGCAATCATGAGGTTGGCAATGTTGATTCTTTGGCATATAAGATGTGTCTACTCTATCCCCCCAATCACCAACAAAACCTCATCAATTATCTCCTTCAATTCAGATTTAAACTCCTCATCATTTTCCATTGCTTTTACTATCACAGGGCTCCACTCATAGTATAGCTTTATGATTTCTTGACCTACAGGTGATTGACTAAGCACCTCGTCACGAAATGCTCTTAATAGCTCAACTTCCTCAGAATCCTCGCCATAGAGATACTCTGCGGGGCAAGCAATAAAAGGATTTACACAGAAGACATCAAATTCACAAGACTCATACCATTCACAGCAAACAGGACCACATTCTGTCTGAAAGTATGAACAGGTAGTAGTTGTAGTGGAAGTCGTAGTGGGTGATGTAGTAGATGTGGTGGTGGGAGGAATAGTTGTTGTACTTTCCTCAGCCTCATAGGCCCATCGGACAAGGCAACCGGGACTATTACCCACCAAAAAAGCATCCATTAAGATTTCTCCACCGTGGGTGTCGGGGACAACAAAGCTAAAAGTTGTGGAAGAAACACCTCCGAAATTCGGGTCCCAAGGATAATAATTAAATCCTATTGCCGGCTGAATATCAATGCCAAAACCCATCAATTGAAACTGAATTCCCGGGTTACCATCAGTTACTACGCCGCTTTTTAAAAAATTGACATTCAGGTTAACGGTCTCCCCAGGGATTAGCACATTACTGGGTTTATCGAAATTAAAATCGGATTGAAGAATTACATGCCAATACTCAAATTCATAGTCTACTTCCCGGTCCTCAAAAGAAAAGCTTGTCTCGCTCACCGTGTAAATCCTGAACTTTCCGTTAAATCGCGGTTCACCATACCAGCCTGGTGTGCCCCCCTCTCCTCCATAATACTCCAGCAGATCATTATTCGGATTGACCTGTGGGTAGCCATTCTGTAGGACCCATCTTCCCTCGGCAGCTGCTGAAGAAATAATCACGTTTGTTACTAATGCAACTGCTAAAAACAACACTACCACTAAATATTTTCTTTTCATTGTATTCTCCTTTCATAAAAAAACTGTCGTGTACTATTCTTAAAGAATATTTTTTCGGCAGCCTGGTATTTAAAAATCTCATTCCAAATGAACAATACTACTACCGATGTAACATCAACACCACAATTGCAGTTGTCCTTTGTGAGACATTCAACTTATCATCATTATATGCATACATTTACTTGTCTATATCAAAATATGCGAATTTAATCAAGCAAAAAAATAAATGGCCTTTGCGAATAACAAAAACCCGTATTATCCTATTGGCTATTGGGGTCGGACCAAGCTATCATATTGATTTATCAGGATAAACATTCCAAAAATAGGCATTTTTCGGCCTTAAAGTGCCCTTTTTAGGACCAAAAGCATCATTGTAAGAGCTTTGTTCCTCCCTAAGTTCATAAGTTTTATCAGTGCCAAAAATCTTCCTGCTTTTTGCTTTTATTCCTAACTTTTCCTGTGTTACTTCTACAAATGCTCTGTTTCCAACAGCGATACTCTCCGTCCATTTTGTTTCACGAACATTTAAACCTTCTTTGAGAACCTCTTCAATCCATTGCCTGTGAGATATACGCAACTGATCATCATCCTTAATACCGACCAAATCCATCAATCTCTCTCGGTTTATCAACGAATATCTTTGGGACGGCTTCTGTATCTCATTATATCCACTAAAAGGCCATTCTGATGGATGCTGAACAACTCCAGCTCTCACCATATTCAAATCAATATACACCAGGCATTTAATTAAATGACTACCGCTTTCCACTGCTGTTGCATGATAACGATCCTCCCAGAAAGCACCCGTTCGCTTCTTTCTTTGGTTATATTCCTGACCTGACCTACCCGCTATCAACTGTATAGATTTTGGAATAGCTTCTTTCCCGTTATCGAACACCAGCAGATGAATATGATTTGAAGTTAGCATGTAATTCAGTATGCAAAAACCAAAACGTTTTTTGGCTTCAAATAACCACTGCAACCATCGCCTTTTATCCTTTGAAAACTT
>CBDTTR010000265.1:0-2963 GCA_965363405.1 uncultured bacterium
TTTGGAATCCTCCTCGCCGCAGGTCATTTCAATCAGATCATCGTCTGTGCGTGGGAAGGCAAATGCGTTCATAGAACATGCAAAAAAGATCAACAGTACAAATAGGCACATACAATAGCGGCATAATGATGATGTCAGGTCATAACTTGTTTTTGAGGTGTTCATGTTTTCGTTCCTTTTTCTCTCACTGCAGAGGCACTGAGAACACTGAGTTAAGAAATTACTTCATAACAATCCCTGCACTATTCATATGACCATATGGTCTTCAGGTCAAGTCTTTTTCCCATGTAAAAATAGATGGTCATAATCATGCAGGAATGGCAGGGTTTCGGCTCTGCCTTTTACTCTATATATTGTATGTCAACAATTGAGCTTAATTATCAGCACTACTACCATACTTGACCAGTAGTTGGAGGCCGAAATAATCTACATTAGCGAATGTATCTCACAGTAAATGCCCGCCTTAAGACCACTTTTGATAACGGCTAATGCTACATATCATCTTCTGTCTTAATACTTTATAACTTGTTATCACCTTTTAGTTGACACACAACAGGAACTTTCCTATACTTGCCCTTACATCCCTACCGTTTAGCTACTGATGTTTGATACTCTAATTTTTTTACTCTATTAACACCACAATGAGGTAATGCAATGAAACTTTCAGTTATCCAGGCAAGCCCGCACGGCATGCGCGGTTACACCGGCAGGCTGCTCAAGCCACTCCTCAAGGCAGTAGAAGACGCCGGCGCACAGATGGAACTCTTTTCATTTGACTCACTGAAAGTTAATCCGTGCAAAGGCTGCCTTGAAATCTGTCATATCAAAGGAAAGTGTCACCAGCAGGATGACTTTGAAAAGATTTTAGCCAGTATGCTTGCGGCCGACGGCATAGTTTTTGCCGTCCCTAATTACATGTTTGGTGTGACCGCACAGCTTAAAGCTTTGCTTGACCGCTGCAGCCTGCCACTGCACTGCATGCGTTTTTATGGCAAATATGCGACAACCGTCGTAACCTGCGGTGGCTCGCCGCCGGAAGACGTTGAGAGCTATTGTAGGAAAATACTGAACCAGTTTGGCTTAAGGCTTATCGAAGGTGTGAGCGGTGTCCTGCTGCAGTTCGAAGACCCGGATGAAAATGCACAACTAGAAAAAGATTCCACAGATCTCGGCAGACGCCTGGTTCAGGCCATAGCGCAAAAGGAAACATGGCCCGAGCAGGAAGAACAAATTAAGCAGGCTTATGAAATCATGAGCTTTCTAGTGCAGTCTCAGCAGGCAAACTGGCCGGTTGCCTTTGACTATTGGAATAAACACTGGGAGCAGCTACCCACAAATGTATAATATATTTACTTATCACACTGTTTGATTTTGCCTGCGCTTTCCCGTATAGCAAAACACAACATTTCGCGTCCCCCGTTTATTAACTAAAACTCACGCTAGTTTAATCATTGGAAAGGAAAAAACAGGGGTTATACTCAAGCTACACTTTTTTAAGATCTTACTATCAAAAAGTAATCCATATCAAACGTCGCTTGCTTTAGGGCTTTTTTAGAATTTTAACTATGGCCTTGTACCACTGGTTGGCCATCTTCTCCTCGCCTGACCCATTTGGATGTACGCCATCGTAGGTATCTACATTTGCGTAAAATCCATCATCTTGGTTGACAACGATGACTGGCGATTCCACCGTACTTTTCGACCTTGCCAGCTTGGGTATCTCTGCATTCAGCTTGCTAATAGAATCAGACTGTGGATGTGTGGGGATAAGCTGTGCCAAGAGAACCACTACCTTAGTATTGTGACTACGCAGGATATTAATGATATCTCCTAATTCATTGATGGTGCTGTGAATACTATCGCCTTTAAAAATGTCGTTGTGTCCCAAGTGAATAAGGACTATATCCGGTTTGTAAACAACAGCCAATTGATCAATTTTATCCAAGATTTGGTCAGCACGCCATCCCCAATGTCCCTCGTGATTCAAGTCGAAGTCAGGATTAGGAGGTGAACCCCAGCAGCAGTGTTTAGTCTGACTTCCAACAAAATCAACATTATACCCTCCCGCTTTCAACTTCTGCCATAGGTTTCTACGGTAGCTGTTGTGTTTGCTATCAGACTGTGTGATAGAGTCACCCAACGGCATTATTTTAATGGGCTTTGCTCCATGCACACCAACAGGGATATCTTTTTCTAAGGTTTCCTTTCTCTCACACCCGCTGAGGAAGACAACCACAGTAGTTAGTACAACGATAGAAAGTAAAAAGTCGAACATTCCCCAGTTCTTATGCATCTTACAACTCTTTTTTGTAAGTGGTGTCAAACTTCTTCTGTTTCTTCTGTCTGAAAGGTGTTGAAGACCTCAAACTTAGGCATACATCTGAATTTGCTTAAGGTTTCTGTGCCTATAAACAAATATCTGCAAATTGAATCAAATGGGATTCAGAAAGTCAACCCATTTCCTCACTCTACCTACTCCTTTACCCATAGGCTGTTGTGTGGTATAGGGGGTAATGACAAAGACTATTAGAAAGGAAATTATTGAGTTGTTATTCACTGGAGAGTGGACAACAAAAGATATATCTCAGGCTGTACATATACCACAAAAAGAAGTGTACACTCATTTAAAGCATATCGTTAGATCTCTTAGAGGTGCTCTTGGAATAAAACCTCCGGAATGTTTAGCATGTGGATTCAAATTCACCAAAAGGAAAACTGTCCATTCTCCTAGTCGTTGTCCACTATGTAAAAGTGAGCACATTAAAGATCCAAAATATTTCTGTAATAAGTGAGAAGACAGAAAATAAAAAAAGAGAAGGGTGACAACCATAAAAGGGGGGGACCCAAAAGGCTATCAACCATTCATTACCTCTGCTTATAGAGGCATTCACATGGAGGCTCTTAACAAAGGAAGAGTGAAATATGGACTGGAAAGTTTATTTAGTAAAATGTGCCGACAATTC
>CBDTTR010000266.1:0-2954 GCA_965363405.1 uncultured bacterium
AATATTAAACTTCTTCATCTTTCTCCAAAGCGTGCTTTTGTCTATGCCAAGCTCCTCTGCAGCTTTTGAACGATTACCAGCATATTTTTTTAATGCATCAATAATTATTTGTACTTCAGCTGTTTTAAGTCTGTCCTTTGATTTAGAAACATCTTTCTTTTCCTCTTTAAACTTCTCGAGAAATTCTTTAGGTAAATGACCTACCTCTATTCTGGAAGAGTGGCATAATACAAAGGCGTATTCAATAATGTTTTCTAATTCTCGAACATTACCAGGAAATTCATATTCCATAAGCATGCTAAGGACATTATCTTTAACTGCAGATATTTTTTTTCCTTTCTTCAGATTGAATTGATGGATAAAATGGTCTACTAAAAGAGGAATATCTTCCCTGCGTTTTGATAACGGGGGGAGTTCTATCTTAATTACATTTAGCCTGTAGTAAAGGTCTTCACGAAATGTCCCTCGTGCGAGCATTTTTGATAAATCTTTATTTGTTGCCGCAATGATACGGACATCTGCTTTTAAAGGACGATTTGCACCTAAAGGTTCATATTCTTTTTGTTGAAGAACTCTTAACAACTTTACTTGCAGTGTGGTCGACAATTCAGCAACTTCATCTAAAAAAAGTGTTCCTCCTTCAGCTAATGCAAACCTCCCCGGTTTATTCTTTTTGGCATCCGTAAATGCTCCTTTAACATATCCAAAAAGTTCAGATTCTAATAGAGTGTCAGGTAAAGCACCACAGTTTACTACAACATAAGGAGACTTTTCTCTGTTGCTAAGGCTATGGATAGCCCGTGCAAAAAGCTCTTTACCTGAACCGCTTGCCCCCTGTATCAATACGGTGCTCTCACTCTCAGCAATGTCAGGTAGTACATCAAAAATCTTTTGCATCTCATGATCTTTACTAATAATATCATGAAATGTATATTGCTTGGATATTTCCTTTTTTAATTCTTCCAGAGCTGAAAGATCACGAAAGGTTTCTACTCCTCCCATAATCTTCCCGTACTTACCCTTTAATACAGCAGTGCTGATACTGACAGGGACAGTCTTCCCATCACTGTTTAAGATATTGATGGGAAAATCAATGATTTCTTTGCCTGTTTTTAAAGTCTTTTCCAGAATACATGACGTTTGACAGATACTGGCTTGCAAGACATCAAAGCACTTTTGGCCCATAGCATGCTCCTTTGAAATGCCGGTAATCTTTTCCGCTGCTTTGTTAAAGGATGTTACATTTTTTTCATTATCAATGGTAAACACCCCATCAGCGATGCTGTCCAGTATCACATCTATTGGCAGAATTAAATCTTTCTCGCCTTTTCTCATTTACTTTTTCCTTCTTTAATTGAAATATCTTACCTTCCTAAAATATAGCATTAAATGTATTGTAATCTCAAATGTTTTTTATATAAAATCCTATAGAGTAATTACTCCAAACGACTCCACAATAATATTTAACTTTATTGTTTTGCAAAATTACCGATAAGTTTTTATTCAGATTTATACTTGTCGATAGTATTTGACAAAGAAATATTTTTTGATATTATTTATAGCCTTTCAACATTAAATTGTAACTGGTTTAAATCCCAATAAATTTTAAATAAATTGCATTATGTCCAGAACGAATCATAAAGACAATAACATAAAAATTTCAGTCGATGCAATGGGTGGCGATTATGCCCCTCAAACCACCGTTGAAGGTGCTATTCTTGCAGCGAAGGAGTTCAATATTCCTTCTGTACTTGTTGGGAATGAACCTCAAATACTTGAGGAACTATCAAAGCATGGTTGTGCCGACCTTCCTATTGAGATCAAACACGCTTCTGAAGTTTTTGCTATGAATGAACCCCCTCTCGACATTATAAGGAAAAAGAGGGATTGCTCACTTCGCATAGCTTTTGATTTAGTTAAAAGCGGGGAATCTCAAGCAGTTGTCAGCGCTGGAAACTCAGGAGCGGCTTTAACTGCATCTCTCTTCGTCCTGGACAGACTTAAAGGTATTGACCGCCCAGCAATTGCTAATATCATGCCTACTCTTAAGAAATCAGTTATCGTAATTGATGCTGGTGCAAATACTATCTGTAAACCATTCAATCTCGTGCAATTTGCACTCATGGCATCAGTTTATGGCAAATGTCTCTTAGGCACTACAGGACCTCGTATAGGTGTATTAAGCAACGGCGAGGAAGATTCAAAAGGTACGAAACTCACACGTGAAGCAAATAAATTACTTAAAGAAAGCACACTTAACTATATTGGCTATGTAGAGGGCAAGGAGGTTTTTACGGGGGATGTTGATGTTGTCGTTTGTGACGGTTTTGTAGGTAATATATTACTCAAAGTGAGCGAAGGGATGGCAGAGACTGTAATATCTGCTCTGAAGAATGAAATTCAAAAAAGCATCTCTTCACAAGTGGGTTTTATGCTAGCAAAAAAATCTTTTAACGATTTCAAGAAATGGTTTGACTATTCCCAGTATGGGGGATCACCTCTTTTGGGAGTGAATGGAGGAGTGATTATAAGCCACGGAAGATCATCCGCTAAAGCCATTAAAAATGCTATTAAGGCTGCTTATGATTTCGTAGATAAAAAGGTTATACAGTGCCTTGAAGAAGATCTTAAAGAGAACCATGATCTCCAAACACTCGGTAAAAAGCATGGACTCTTCGAAAAGATCCTCAAGAAAGAACATCCTAAGAATTAAATCTCATTATACCCCTCCTAGAATACCTAAGACTTTAAGCCTTTTTCTTCCTCTTCTCAGCACGCACTATTAGAAAGATAATAGCTATAAATGCTATCGCAACAAAGAACATGAAAACCGGGTTTAAAGTTATCCAAGGTTCAGCAGTAATTTTCCATTTAACCAGGAGTTCCACACAGCTCCATAACACGATTACGGTTGGCATCGCATAACGAAAGGCGTAGTCCATCTCTTTTGCTTT
>CBDTTR010000267.1:0-2894 GCA_965363405.1 uncultured bacterium
AGCAGGGATCCAGAAACTAATAGACAGCTTGAGTATTGTAGATAAGCAGATTAGATTAATAATAATCTACTCAGATCCTTTTATTCTTGGATCAATGTTGCCAGGACCACCGCAATCAGGGGTGTAACAGGTCGTGTCGATAAAAGCACATTTTTCTTTGCACGATGGACATTCTTCTGGAGGACTTTCTGTTTCATGTGTATATCCGCATTTTGAACATTTAAACCAGGTCATGGTATCACCCCCTTTCAGTCTTCAAAGGATTATTATTCGCTTAACATATTTTCTTTTGAGTCAGTTCGGGTGGTTTGTTAAACAGGATTGTGCAAGGTGGAACAGATTCAGTCAGCCAAACACTACCACCGATAATAGAATTTTCACCAACTACTGTTTTACCTCCTAGAATGGTAGCGCCAGCGTATATGATGACATTGTCCTTAATGGTGGGATGGCGTTTTTTTCCTCGTTCAATGTTACCCGAGGCATCCTTCTTTACACTGAGTGCTCCCAACGTGACTCCCTGATAAATCCTCACATTGTTGCCTATTTCTGTAGTTTCACCGATCACGACACCGGTACCATGATCAATGAAGAAGTGCTCTCCTATAGTGGCTCCTGGATGTATGTCTATACCAGTTTTAGTATGTGCGTATTCCGTCATAATTCTTGGGATCAAGGGTACTTTAAGCAAGTGAATTTCATGTGCTACTCGATAGATAGCAATAGCCTCTATCCCGGGATAACTTAAGATTATTTCGTCCATATTTTTTGCAGCAGGATCACCATCAAAAGCGGCACGAACGTCACCACGCAACTTGTCGCGCATGTCAGGTATTTTATTCAACATGGAAAAGGTAATCTCAATGGATCTATCTGTAATTTTCTTTTCATCTTCCTGGTTACTGTAAGCTGACTTTAAACTTTTAAAGTTCTCTCTGGAAAGGTGATGATATATGAAAGCAATCTTTTCCCAGATGTAGTTGGTAACATCTCCTTTGGAAAGCTCCTTCTTTTCGTAATAGCCAGGGAAGAGAACATCCAGGAAATTAGTGGCTATCTCTTGAACCATATCACGCGATGGAAGATTAGGACCTTCAATGTGATTGATCCCATCTTCACTGTCATAGGTGTTTACAATCTTTGCAATGATCTGGGGTAGTTTGCTCTTAGGCATTGGCCTTAGTCTTTACCAAAAGGTGAGATTTCTCTTAATCTTTTTATGATGGGAGGCAGGTGCTCAATAATATAATCAATATCCTCTTCATTGTTGTAACGGCTCAAACTCAGTCTCAGAGAGCCATGGACGAAAGTAAAGGGGATGCCCATAGCCCTGAGTACATGTGATGGTTCCAGGGAACCTGATGTGCAGGCAGAACCTGAAGAAGCGGCAATCCCTTTCTCACTTAACATTAAAAGAATTGCTTCTCCTTCAACGAATTCAAAACTGATGTTTGTGGTATTAGGCAAACGATGTTCTGTATCACCGTTTGTCCGTGAGTTTGTGCATCTCCCAAGCAGTTCTTTTTCTAATCGATCTCTTAATGCCTTTATCGTTGTGTTTTCATCTTCTATATGTTTCAGAGCCAGCTCTGATGCTTTGCCTAACCCAATGATATAAGGAACATTTTCTGTCCCTGCTCTACGCCCCTTTTCCTGGTGGCCACCTATTATGAAGGGAGTCAGTTTGGTACCCTTTCTGATGTATAGTGCACCAATTCCCTTGGGGGCATGAAGTTTATGTCCTGATAGAGCAAGGAGGTCAATTGTACACTTGCTCATGTCAAGTGGAATTTTCCCAGTGGCCTGGACAGCATCGCAATGAAATACAGCACCCTTACTTTTAACAATCTCTCCAATTTCTTTAATGGGAAAGATGACGCCAGTTTCGTTATTGGCACACATGATACTGACAATAGCGGTGTTATCAGCGATTGCATTTTCCAGTTCATTTAAATCAAGATTTCCTTTTTTGTCAACAGCAAGTTCAGTTAATTTATAACCGTTCTTACTCAAATGGCGGCAGAGGTTGAGAACAGCAGGGTGTTCCACGCGGGTTGTGACAATGTGTTTCTTGTCGGGATAAGATTCGAGGGTACCTTGTATGGAAGTGCTATCACTTTCGGTACCGCAACTGGTAAAGATGATTTCGGAGGGGTCACAATTGAGCAGGCTGGCAACTTTTTCCCGGGCTTCTATTACCTTCTTTTCGACCTGCCCGCCAAAGTAGTGCATACTGGAAGGGTTCCCATAAAGTTCAGAGAAGTAAGGGAGCATCTCTTCAACTACTTCTGGTGCTACTCTGGTTGTCGCATTATTATCTGCATATACATTTCTCATGTTTCTACCATTACCTCAATATCATCGGATACAAATTCTCTAAGTTTTCCTTCAACGAGACCTTTCAGGGTGAAATTTGAACTGGGACAGGCAGAGCAGGTGCCCCGCAGTGTTACAATAACTTTATTGCCATCTATATCGACGAGGTCAATGTCTCCACCGTCTGTTCTTAGGGCAGGTCTTATTTCCCTTTCAACGGTTTCTTCAATAAGCTTCATTCTTTGGATATTGGTCAATTTCTGTTTTTGAATGATTTTTCCCGGGACAGGTTTCTTACTGACTTTACCCTCTAATTTAGATATGATTTCTTCAATCTTGGGGTGGCAGGATTCACATCCGCCACCTGCCTTGGTGTAGTGTGTAACTTCTGCAACGGTACTGAGTTGATTTTCTTTTATCACGCGTTCAATCTCTTTATCAGTAATGCCAAAACATTTGCAGATAACCTCACCTTCCAGTTGTTTTTTGATGTCTATCCCTCTGTAATCAGCAATGGCTGCTTCTAAAGCTTCCCTCCCCATAACAGAACAGTGCATTTTCTCTTGAGGAAGACCATC
>CBDTTR010000268.1:0-2872 GCA_965363405.1 uncultured bacterium
ATACTAACATTTTTTGTTGGAATTTACAATAGTTATAATGTGCTGAAACCAGAGTGTCGATCGCTTGTGCGGATATCCCATTTCTCTTTTTATATTGAATAGTTGCTTTTCAATTGTTCCCCTGTATCCTTCTTGACAACCCAATTCATACATGATAAGAACTAACGAGTTTTGAATACGCCATTGTCATATCGATAATTATAAAGAAAGTTGAAGGAACATGTGATGTCTGACACCCCGGTTTTGAGTAAGGTATATGAACCACACCAGGTTGAAGAGAAATGGTACCAGTTCTGGTTGGATAAGGGCTATTTTAGAGCTGATGAGAATGGTTCAGACAAAACCTATACCATTGTCATTCCTCCTCCCAATGTTACCGGTTCACTCCATATGGGCCATGCCTTGAACAACACATTGCAGGATATCCTTGTCAGGTATAAACGCATGTGTGGTTTTAACACCCTGTGGATGCCGGGTACGGATCATGCTGGTATTGCCACACAAAATGTTGTTGAAAAGCAACTCAGTAGCGAAGGAATAAGCAGAGAAGATTTGGGGCGGAAGGAGTTTGTTGAGCGGGTGTGGCAATGGAGAGAAAAATATGGAGGCATTATTATTCAGCAGTTGAAAAGGCTTGGAGCTTCCTGCGACTGGGAGCGAGAAAGATTTACCATGGATGCAGGATTATCACGGGCAGTTCGTGAGGTGTTTGTTAGCCTTTATGAAGAAGGTTTAATTTATAAAGGTGATTACATTATAAACTGGTGTCCCCGTTGTTATACAGCCCTATCCGATTTAGAGGTAGAACATGATGAAGTTAAAGGAAAACTCTACTTTATAAAGTATCCTGTAGTCGGCAGTAAAAAACTTGTAGTGGTTGCTACCACTCGTCCAGAAACCATGTTGGGAGATACAGCGCTGGCCGTAAATCCCAACGATAAGCGTTATCAGAAATTAATTGGGAAGAGAGCAATTCTCCCCATCTTAAATAGAGAGATCCCAATCATTGCTGATGAATATGTGGATATGAAATTCGGAACAGGCGTCTTGAAAATTACTCCGGCACATGATCCGAATGACTTTGAGATAGGGAATACCCATGGATTGGAAGTAATAAAGGTGATTGATAATGATGGTGTCATGAATGGACAGGCAGGTCCTTATGAGGGGTTGGATCGATTCCACTGTCGTGATAAGATTCTTAAAGACCTTAAAAAGATTGAACTTGTTAAAAAGGTGGAAGATTATAACCACCAGATCGGTCACTGCTACCGTTGTAAAACGGTGGTAGAGCCTTTCATTTCCAAGCAATGGTTTGTGAAAGTTAAGCCACTGGCAGAGCGTGCTTTGGAAGCAGTTGAGAAAGGGGAAACTACCATTGTCCCGAAAAACTGGGAGAAGACCTATTTTGAGTGGATGCGCACTATACGCGATTGGTGTATTTCTCGTCAGATCTGGTGGGGGCACCAAATCCCTGCATGGAATTGTAAAGAGTGTGGGAAAGTCACAGTGGCTCGTGAAGATCCCGATATGTGTGTATACTGTCAGAGTAAAAACATAGAACAGGAAGAAGATGTCTTGGATACCTGGTTCAGTTCTGCCCTATGGCCTTTCTCTACGTTAGGATGGCCAGATAAAACGAAAGAGCTTTCATTGTTTTATCCTACTTCTGTGTTAGTTACTGCCTTCGATATACTCTTTTTCTGGGTAGCTCGTATGATGATGATGGGGCTCAAGTTTATGGGAGAGGTTCCTTTTAAAGAAGTCTATATCCATGCCATCGTACGAGATGTAGAAGGCAAAAAGATGAGCAAATCCAAGGGGAATGTTATTGACCCCTTAACTGTTATGGATCAGTATGGAACGGATGCCTTCCGTTTTACTTTGGCTGCACTTGCTGTCCAGGGAAGGGACGTCCGTCTTGCAGAAGAAAGGATAAAGGGATATCGCAATTTTGCTAATAAGATCTGGAATGCATCACGCTTTGCCTTGATGAATTTGGAAGGTTATAATGCTCATAACATTGATTCCAGTACAGTCTCCTCTTCCCTGGTTGACAAGTGGATCTTAAGCCGTTTGCATCGGCTGATTAGAGAAGTAGAAGAGACTTTGCGTGATTATAAGTTTAATGAACTGGCTCATTTAATCTATCATTTCATCTGGCATGAGTTTTGTGATTGGTATCTGGAACTTATAAAGCCTGTCTTGAATCAGAGGGATAATAATGAATCCAAGTTGGCAACTCAACACACCATGATCAAGGTGCTTGCTACTTCTTTGCAAATTCTGCATCCCATTATGCCTTTTATAACTGAAGAGATATGGCAGAAACTTCCAGCAACTCAAGAGAGCATTATGATTTCTCCTTATCCTGAATGTGATCTTAAGAAAATTGATGGGGATGCTGAAAAAAAGATGGATTTGATTATTGATGTGGTTAATAATATACGTAATGTTCGATGGGAGATGAATGTACCTCCTTCTCAGATAGTTGAAGTGATTCTCCTTTCCAAAAATCATGAGAGTCTTGAAATCCTTCAAGATTACAGAGGGTATATTGAGAGTTTAGGCAAGGCTGATCACGTTACGATATCTGAAAGTCTGGAAAGACCCAAATCTGCTGCTACGGCTGTAGCCCAGGATGTCGAGATATTTTTACCTCTTAAAGGAGTTATAGATTTTGCGGAGGAGGAGAGGAGATTAAAAAAAGAGATTGGTAAAACAATGAAGGATCTGGCTAGTGTTAATAAAAAACTCTCAAACGAAGATTTTCTGGCAAAAGCTCCTGAGGATATTATTGAGAAGGAAAAAGTTAAAGCTGGAGATTTAAAAGAAAAACAGGAAAAATTGGAAAAAGGTCTTAATCGCATTA
>CBDTTR010000269.1:0-2858 GCA_965363405.1 uncultured bacterium
TGAAATTATTGCTAACATAATTTCTTTTGTTATTCAAGAAACAATCCTTTGCCATCGCATTAAATTCATTTTACCGTATAATTACCTTACCCCCTGCTGTGGCATACTCTCCAACCCCACCTTCACGCATGCAGGTAATCTCAAATGGATAGATACCCTCCGGCATCCCCTCTGGAGGAGTTATGGTAAGTGAATAAGATGTAACCTCGTGGGGGGGAAGATCGAGAGTCATATCGCCTGGTTCCATCCAGCGTCTGGGTGCACTCAATCCCCCGACGCGTATCCTAATGCCTTCAAATCCCTGGTTCTGAACGGTGACGGTAAATTGGGCGGAGTTGTTTTTCGCAATTTCCTGGCATGGTGGGTCAATCCATAATGCAAGTGTCTGGCGTGTAACATCCGTACCACTGACAACCGGTGCCATCATGCTTAAAATGCCACCCACCATGAGATTGGGACCACAGATCTTATCCGTTCGTGTTGGTTTCCAGTCACGCCCAAAAGAGACATAGACACCACTGTTATCAGGATCAAAACATTTTTCCTCTATGGTCTTCACTGCTTCTGCAAGTTTTTGCTTAAATCTTGAAAACCCTGTCAGCCTGTATGCGACATTAAGGGCCATGAGACAGGATATCTGGGTAGATATAAGTTTTGTTTCTTCTCTGGGGAGGAGGTCTTCACTCAGGCTGGTGTAAAAACCACCGTGTTCTTTGTCCCATGCGTGCTCAATAAGGAGATCGGCTATTTCCATAACCTTTTCTCCGAATCGATAGGCGTGTTTACTCACCGGATCATTTCCCGGAGCCGGACCACGGTATGAGTAGACAGATGGGTAAGGTCTGCCGGTGAAGGCGTGACTCCCCTTGCGCGGTCCCCATATGGAAGGTCCCATATTATGATAATGAAAATACAGAGTGAGGGCAAGAGAAGCAAGTTGAGAAACATCCTTGTCCTTTGAAGCAGGCTTCCAGTCCCTGGTAAACGAGGTGTAAAACCCTCCGTGGTCTTTATCCTCAGCCTTTTCAAGAATCAAATCACCAAATTCTTCTGCTTTCTTTTTGTGATAGGCTGCTTTTGCCCCAAACGGAGAATCCATACCATCTTTCCAGGAACCATTCATATGCTGGAGCATGCTGCATTGAGTGGCAAGATCCTTTGTATCAATTGCGATATTCCAGTCCTCACTGTATAGAGAAAAGAACCCACCGTATTTTTTATCCCAGGCACGATCAAGCGCGATGTCCAGGAAATCCAGTGCTTTGCGTAGATAATCATCGTTATAACTAACCTCATAGAGGTGCATTAGGACTCCAAAAATTTCCCCGGTCTTGCCAAGGCTTTTTTCTCTTTTAGTAATTTGCCAGTCTTTATTTGCTTCAAGGAAATAGCCGCCACTGTTAACATCCTCGTACCTTTTTATAACATCATTAACTGCCTGCTCAGCATCTTTTATGGTTTCGGCATCGAATGTTATCATTGCGCCGATGACATGCGAGCGAGCCGCGGTAAACTGCTCTTCTACAAGCTTTTCAGTGCTGACTATTTTTGACCAGTCCTCGGATGTTGCATGAAAGAGCCCACCCTTTTCTTTGTCTTCAAAATACATTTGAAACATTTTCCCTCTCCCATTATTATTTTTGAGCAATCATCTTAACTTAATAATTCTTTTCTTTATTTAAGTCAAGAACACTTTGCATAATTAGTTTTGTGTATAATTTGTTGACACACGTGAAGGCCGGTGATAGTAATCTAACGAAGCTTCGCTTCAAACCGACGAGGCTTTGCGATACTGGTTGCTGATGTATCCCAAATTCGAAATATTAAATTCGAAGCACGAAGCAAATCCGAATAACCAAAATTCAAATGGCAAAAACAAAAAGTTTTTAACATTTGAAAATTCGCATTTAACGTTTTTTCTAAACATAAATTAGTAAACTTGCTTTTAAAAGGAGGGTGAGATTGATATGAGACTCAAAGATAGGATTGCTCTTGTTACCGGTGCTGCTGGAAACATAGGTTGTGCCACAGTAAAACGATTTGCAGAAGAGGGTGCAACCGTTATACTCAGTGATATCAATGAAGAAGGCTGCAAAAAAGTTTTACAAGAAATAGAGGAGAAGGGGGGCAAGGGGGGAATGATAGGAGCAGATGTAATAAAAGAAGATGAAATTGTTGCACTGTTTTCTAAAGTAAAGGAGGAATATGGACGCCTGGATATCCTGGCAAATATCGCTGGAGGTGATTTCGAAAATCAGGCAGCAGTTGATGAGATTAGCTATGAGAAAATGAGCTATAATATTGATGTTAACCTTAAATCAACAATTCTCTGCTGTCGGGAGGCATCTAAAATGATGATGGCTCAGCAGTATGGAAAGATTATTAACATGAGTTCCCTGGTATACAGAGGAAGCCCCATGCAATTTACCTATTCGGCAGCCAAGGGTGGCGTTTTTACGTTTACCCGTAGTATGGCTTTAACATTGGGCATGTATAATATTACGGTCAATGCGCTTGCTCCCGCACTTGTTGAAGTCGATATTATCAAAAACACTATCGGCCAGGAGATGTGGGAGGCGCTTAAAGAAGACACTGCAGCACGCTACCCTCTGGGGAGGGTAGGTCAACCAATCGACATAGCTAACTGTGCGCTTTTTTTAGCCTCAGATGAATCGTCTTTCATTACAGGTCAAATTATTGAGATTTCAGGAGGGGCTAGGCTATGACGTCTTGGAAATTACATACCTTATTAAAATCCATTACTTAGACAAAGTTTAAGCTGAGTTGAATTAGACATTTAACTATAGGCAGGTAAATTGCTATGGAAAGAATTTATGGATGGACAGGTCGATTGTTGA
>CBDTTR010000270.1:0-2843 GCA_965363405.1 uncultured bacterium
AATTTCTTTTTTATGAATAATTATAGGAAAACCTATTGCATGTCAACTAAAAGGTGCTCACAACATGTGGCCTGCCCGCTCGGCCAAGCAGTTGAACCTTATGTTAAAGTACTTCATAATTATCATTTTTCATTGTCTGTTAAAATTCCATCAGATTTTGAACATATACTTTCTTCCGGACCCAGTGTCTCGTATCATAAATTCGCATACCTAAAATTAAAGTCATTGCGAGCCCGAAGGGCGTGGCAATCCCATTTCTCAAGATTTTGAAACATATTATGAGGCTTTTTTATGAGATTGCTTCGTCACTGCGTTCCTCGCAATGACAATTAGCTACTTATATGAGTATAGGAAATTACGATACGAGACACTAGCTTCCCATCCCCTGCTCTCTAAAAACCATCTTTTTGTTTGACGAATGAAAGTTCTTTATATTAATCTTATTAAATATACGTCAATTAAGAGGAGAATTAAAATGAACAAACTCAGATATTCCTCAATTATCCTTCCATTTCTCATCCTTCCCTTGATTATGAGCTGTGCTATCAATCCAGTAACGAGGAAACCGGAATTTGTATTGATGAGCGAGTCACAGGAAATAGAAATTGGAAGAGAGATGGATCCAAAAATAATTAATGAACATGGGCACTATCCTGATGAAGCCCTTCAGGAATACGTAAACCGTCTAGGACAGAAGCTGGCAAGTGTTTGCGACCGGCCAGACCTCGACTATCAATTTAAGGTTGTTAACTCCTCCATGATTAATGCTTTTGCCCTCCCCGGTGGGTATGTTTATGTCACGCGGGGTTTGCTTGCTTATATCAACAGTGAAGCAGAGTTAGCCGGAGTCCTGGGACATGAAATTGGACATATCACAGCACGCCATGCAGTTAGACAATATACCAAAGCCCAAACCTACCAGTTCGGGATTCTAGCAGCTTCCATTATCTATCCAGAAATAAGCCAGCTGGGTCAATTTGCAGATTTTGTCGCTTTCGCCATCATCCAGGGATACGGCAGAAACAACGAACTCCAGGCTGACCGATTGGGAATCAAGTACGCCTCCTCGACAGATTACGATCCCTACTGTGTATCCTCTTTCATGAAAACCTTAAATAATATCGAAGAAGCAACAGGTAAGAAGGGATACCACGGTCTATTCTCTACTCATCCAGAAACTGAGGAAAGAATTTCAAAGGCAAAAGAAGAAGCAAAAAAGATCAGATCACCTTCGAGTGGCAATTTCAAACAACTGAGGGAAAAGTATTTATCGAAGATTGACGGTCTTACTTTCGGAGATGATCCAAAAGAAGGCATAGTGGAAAGAAACACGTTTAAACATCCTGACCTGAGAATAAAGCTTACCTTCTCTGAAGGATGGATAATTAATAATGCAAAAGAGGTCTTAGCTGCCAAACACCCTGGAAAGGAATATTTCATCCAAATGACATTAAGTACCTTAGACAAAAAACTGTCAGCAGCAGAATTTGCAAAAAAGGTTGCGATGAGCTACCATCTCAACAAAATTACCGGTTCCTCACAAACCATCAATGGTTTTCCAGCCCATGTAGGCACCTACCAGGGAACAACTAAGGAAATGGGTGAAATCAAGGCAGAAATAGCATCCATACTGGTAGAAGACAAAGGTTATATCTTAATGGGATTTTCCCGGCCAGACTCCTTTGAAGAAGCCATACCATTTTTCACGTCAACTATAAATAGCTTTCAACGACTCTCGAAAGAAGAAGCAAAAGAAATAAAACCTCATGAAATCACAATCTATACAGTCAGGGAAGGTGATACCTGGGAAAGCATTGCTCGTAAATTTGGTCAACAGCCAGGCAATGCCGAAACACTCGCTTTAATCAATGCATTTGATCCCGCAACATTTCCACAACCAAGCACCAGGATTAAGGTCATAACGGAAAGCCCCTGACATGGGGTATAAACTTATACATAGGTCCTTTAAGCTCAATCATTTATTTCTGTAACTCATCCAATGCTTTCTGTTTTTTGGGGTTGGTGGGATTTTTCGTTTGCCCCGTGAGCTTTTTGTTCTCATCTTGTAAGTCAACCAGATCTTTTTTCATCGATTCTACAGATTGAATGGATTTTCCAACGGTCCCTTTCATCTTTTTGATCTGATTTTTGAGATTGGCATTTTCTTTCTCTATCGTTTCAATGTAGTTATTAACGTCAGTCAAGAGCCGCTTAATATTTGGCTTATCACTCTTCTTACCCCAAATCCCATAACCTATTATAACACCGAGTATAAGCATAATGATAAGTCCAATTAAAAACATTCTCCAAAAAAACGCCTTTTTTTTAGAACTCTGATCATTCATTTTATACTCTCCTCTTTAAGTAAGATTTTAAGCGTTGTCCTTTTCCACAGCTTCCAGAAGGTTGGTATATATCTCAGGAAGGCTGTACAGCACCCTATTCCAGGAAGGAATTTGAGTTCCTTCTGTCTGCTCTTTACTCTGTTCCCAGGCAGTCCAAATGAAATCCCTGAAGTACTGAGCCGTAAGTTCTTCCTCGTGGCGGTCGAAGGATAAGCCGTTCACTTCTGCATCGTCGCTGTAATTTTTGGTAAATATCAAGGCATTCTGGTAATACGTATGACGCATCATATCTACAAAAGCATCATCCAGGGGTATGCCGTGAGATCGCATGTAGTTTAAATAAAATTTGGCAATGTCCACCACCATTTTGTGGAGTCCTTTGCTGGCATCATCCGGAGAGAGAACCTGGTGCTTGTGTTCATAGTTGGGTATTAAATCGATCTGGGCAATTTTTCTTGGAATGACCCGTTGGTAGACCTCTGACAAAGTAGACACTTC
>CBDTTR010000271.1:0-2839 GCA_965363405.1 uncultured bacterium
TCCTTTTTGGTCTTCCTTAGATTTTTTGATCAATCCTTTTATTAAATCTTCAAGCGCCTTCTTTTTGTCCTGTTTCTTGTCACTGTCTACATCTTCCTTCTTAAGGAGGATATCTGCGATCATCTCAGAAATGTTTCGTATAGTCGAGGAAGCTGGTATCACTGCTATCTCATCTGCTGGCCCTTTAATGGCTAATGCAATGACTGTCCATCCTCTCTCATCTTTAAAGTATTTAGTTAATGCACTGGTGGCTATCTGCTCAGAAAGTTCGGGTGAAATCTTCATCTCCAGGGAAAGGTCTAAATATGAGTCCAGGCTAATAGTGCCATCAGGATAGAGCTCAATTTCTTTGCCTGTAAGGCTGTTTTTGGTGTGTACGACCCCATCTGCTATATTAAATGTGCCCTGAGATTGATCAAAGCTGAGTGTGTCCAGTTTTTCCACATTAATAAAGGAGGCAAAAGACTGGAGAGATTCTAAACCGGATATTTCGCCGTTTTTAATATAAATACTACCTTCTCCTTTAAGATGTTTCTTGAAGGTCTCTGATGTTGTCCCACTGCCTCTGAGATTCATGGTAAGATCTGCGATTCCATTTATATTCTCTTGCAGGTCTGGTGCGAAGGAGGTAATTATGGGGTTGAGTTGAAGGCCGTTCCCTGTAAATTGAAGGTTGTAATCCATCCCTTTGACTGCCAGATTGGTACGTCCTTTAAGCTTAAACGATCCACCTTCTGAGGCCCCCTTTAATGATTCTAGATTAAATATATTATCATCTAAAGAACACCTGGCTTTCAGGTCAGAGATGTGTAAATTTTTATAGATGATGCTTCCCAGGAATATATCCGTTTTGATCTTCACGTCCTTGAGGTTTAAGGGTTCCGTCTCCTCACTTTCTTTTTTTTCCTCCTCCTCTTCCTCTTCCTCTTGTGTTCTTTCTCCTCGATCCTTCACTTCTTCCAGACAAGAGAGGATATCATCAATGGCCAGAGAAGGTGAGGAAAATTGAAGTTCTGCTGTTAGTGGTTCATCGGGGTAGTGATTTATCTTGCCCTTTAGAGTGAGGGAAGAGTCCTTAAGGGTGGTTTTAAGGTGTTCGATTATTATTTCATCATGGCTTTTAAATAAGATTTGTCCATTCAGGGAGAGTTTAGCCTTTTGGATAGTTGCATCGCACTTCTCAAGCAGAAGAGTATCAGAATCAGACTGGTATGATAAACGATGGTCCAGATCAATGGTAATATTCCGCAGATTGTTGGTGGAGTTATCAGATGGTTCATCATCTAATGTGTTGGCAGAGGAGAGGCTAAGATCCTTGAGAGAAATCAGGCCTTGTGAAGAAAAGTCTAAAGAGCTGTTAGCGGTTATGTTGAGATCCAGAGAACAGAAACCTTCAAGTAGAGTGAAGGGGAGGCCAGGAAAATAAGGAGAGAAATATGTTATATCCAGAGGAGCAAGCTGAACCTTTGTTTCTGCCTCTTTCCGCAAAGGATCTATGCTCCCTTTTAGCTTAAGGAAAGATGGGGGAGTTGATACAATCTCTGCTGAGATGTTTATGGGAAAGGAAGAAAGAGGGGAGAGATCTGAGGCGTGCACGTTGATGTTTCTTACTGTAAACTGAAAAGGCTTAGAGGGGGTTTTTAAATAGTCTGTGAAGGTGAGCTTCCCATTTTTGATATTTAGATGGGTTACAATAAATGATAAAGCGGTTTTTGACGGGACATTATCTGCTTTTCCCTTATCGGATGCCTTTTTTGTTGTTTCAGGCGCATCTTTGATGAAGTTGTAGGTCCCCTGTTTATCTCTTACCAGATCAATATTGGGTTGATGAAGAGTAATTTCATCTACTATAATAATCTTTTTTAATAAGAGCGGGAGGAGTTGACAGTGGAGTACCATGTCCTGGCTTTGAAAAAATATGGATTCTTTTTGCAGTGTGGGATCGTAAATAGAAATGGTTTTTAATTTAACTGTTCCCGTAAGACCCACTTCTATTTCTTTAAAGGATATTTCATGTTTGATAATTTCTTCCAGTTTGGGAATGACGAAGACCTCGATTGTTTCTGGTAATAGGTAGGCTTTAACCAGAAGAGATATACCGATAACAGTAAAGATAAGAATTGTGAGGATTGCCAGTGAGAGTTTTTGCCAGTTTTTCATAGGGTTATAATTTTTGTTTAACTTTGTATATAATTGTGATATTTAAGAAATCCCAGTTGTGTTTTATGAATGATTAAAACTACATAGCATATAACCTTGCTCAATGCAATTTTTAATTAAGATGCTCCCTCCCCTTTGAGAGGTTGTGTCACAAGAGGAAATGGTAGCCGCAAGCTTTAGCTTGCGTTTAAAAAATGTAATAATTTCTGTATGATTCTCATCCTAAAGGTTGCGGCTCTGCTGCACGATGGTCTCTGTGGTGAATAATTTTAGTTTAGTGTAAGATTCGTTTGAGGTTTTATGTGATGGAAAAGGAAGTGGATGCTAGAGATTATATTCAAAAAGAGTTGATAAACTTGAATCTTTTATCTAAGAAAAAAGAGGATGCTATAAGGGAGATTGCTCAATTGATGCAGAATGCCCAGGAGGTAGTTGATTTTGAGAGCTTCCTTGAAGACGTTTTTGAGCGGGAGAAGCTTGGGACAACTGGTATAGGAGATGAAATAGCCATCCCTCATGCTCGTACAGATGCCGTAAATCAATTGATCATTGCTATTGGAAGATCAACTAATGGCGTGGAATTTGAAAGTTTAGATGGTAGAAAGGTTAAGCTCCTCTTTTTAATGGGAACACCGAAAGGGAGTGTAAGCCACTATTTAAAGATGCTGGCACAGCTCAC
>CBDTTR010000272.1:0-2826 GCA_965363405.1 uncultured bacterium
AAGGCTGTGGTAGTAACTGCCGAAGAGGTGATTGAGCTCGCAGGAAAGAAAGGAGTAAAGAAAACAGCCCAGGAAGTTGATGTCGTTACAACAGGTACTTTTGGGCCAATGTGTTCTTCGGGTGCCTACTTTAACTTTGGACATTCAAGGCCCAGGATAAAATGTGGAGGTGGAACTGCTTATCTCAATAATGTGCCTGCATACGCGGGTTTTGCTGCTGCAGACATCTATATAGGAGCAACAGCTCTTCCAGATGAAGACCCCAAAAATAGCGTATTCCCGGGAGAGTTCAACTATGGTGGTGGGCATGTCATTGAAGAACTTGTAAGTGGAAAAGATGTTGAATTGGTAGTCACTACCTATGGGACAGACTGCTATCCTCGTGATAATCTTGAAACGTGGATTAATATTAAAGATTTAAATGAAGCAGTGCTGTTCAATCCTCGCAATTGCTATCAGAACTATAACGTTGCGGTAAATCTTTCTGATAGAGTAATATATACTTATATGGGGGTGCTTCAACCCAGACTGGGCAATGCAACCTATTGCAGTGCAGGTCAGCTCTCGCCCCTTCTTAATGATCCGTATTATAAAACCATTGGCATAGGAACTAGGATTTTTTTGGGTGGAGGGATAGGCTATGTGTCTTGGAACGGAACCCAGCATAATCCTACAGTAAAAAGGGGTGACAATGGCATTCCCACATCACCTGCAGGAACTATAGCCGTCATGGGAGACCTCAAACAGATGAGTTCTGACTGGCTTAAAGGAGCAAGTTTAACTGGGTATGGAGGGTCGCTTACGGTAGGTATTGGTATTCCCATACCCATTTTAAATGAAGAGATCCTCAAATATACAACCATGAAAGATGAAGATATAAAAGCTCAAGTGGTAGATTACAGCCAAGCTTATCCTCAGCTACAACCTGGAAGCTTAGGAGAAGTAAACTACAAACAACTCAAAAGCGGGAGTATTAATGTCAATGGTAAAAAGGTTCGTACTGGCAGTCTGTCGAGCTATGCAAAAGCACGGGAGATTGCAAACATTCTAAAAAACTGGATAGGAAAAGGCACATTTTTAGTCTCTGAACCAGTTGCTCCGTTAGCTTCGGCAGACTCTGGTGTTACTTTCAAGCTATTAAAGGAAAGGCCATTAAAAAAATCCAGGCGTAAATGATTTGGGTAATTAGGGGATTTAGGAATTAAGGAATTGAGGAATTGCGATTACGAAGACAAGATTTAAAAATCCTAAGATTTAGCAATTGATACAAACTAAAGGAGGAGATGAGGGATGAAGAAGAAACGAGTTGTGCTCACTTTCCCACCAGATATGATTGATCAACCCATTACTTATCATCTAGTAAAAGAACACGATTTGATGATTAATATCTTAAGAGCTCATATTACTCCCAAAGAGCAGGGAAGACTGGTAGTTGAAATGATTGGGAAGAAAAGCTCTTTGGATACAGGTATGGCTTATCTATCTGGACTTGGTGTAGAGGTTCAATCTTTAGCACAAGATATAAAGTGGCATGAGAAAAAATGTATCCACTGTACTGCTTGTATTTCCATCTGTCCCTCAGGTGCTTTAAGTGTAGATCGAGAAGAGATGCTGGTTACTTTTCTAAAGGATAAATGTATTGCTTGTGGGCTATGTGTTCCGGTATGTCCCTATAGGGCAATAGAAATTCAATTCTGAGAAGGAAATGCAATGGCTAAAATTGTTGCTGTGTGCAGGAGTGAAAAGAAGGGAACCAGGAAAGAAAATATTGGATGTGGTATTTTTAAAGGAGACTTTGGTTTGATTGATGATGCTCACAGCGATTTGCATACTCACCGACAGGTAAGCCTTTTGGCTATGGAAAGTATCAAGAAAATGCGAGCTATGGGGTTCGATCTTGTTCCAGGTGATTTTGCGGAAAACCTCACAACGGAAGGGTTGGATCTGGTTGTTTTACCCATTGGATCCAAGCTTGCGGTAGGGGAAGAGGTTATTTTAGAGGTTACCCAGATTGGTAAGGAATGCCACGCAGGTTGTGCCATATTTAAGCAAGTCGGTAAATGTATTATGCCCAAAGAGGGGATTTTTGCCAAAGTAATTAGAGGGGGTAAAGTAAAGCAAGGGGATTCCATTCACGTAGTGGAGTCATCGATGGTCAATTGACTTCATGTGGAGGGAGATATGGAGAAAAAAGTAGTTTTTAGTAAAGCGAGTTGCTTAGACAAAATGAGCTGCTTTAATGGCAGCTTTTTTCAAATTATTTTATGAAGGATAATTAATGATGAAAGAGGCTGAAGAAATTAAAGAAAGCATTTTGAAATTGAAGAAGCAAAGGGAAGCTGTTATTATCGCCCACAACTATCAGTTAGGGGAAGTGCAGGATATAGCTGATTTTGTTGGTGACTCGCTCGATTTGAGTCAAAAGGCTTCGCAAACTGATGCTAAAGTCATTGTGTTCTGTGGGGTTCACTTCATGGCAGAAACTGCTTCTCTTCTTTGCCCGGACAAAATTGTTCTGCTTCCAGATGAACATGCTGGTTGTCCCATGGCTGAAATGATAACAGCAGAAGATCTTCGAGAAAAAAAGAAAGATTGTCCAGAAGCCAGCGTGGTATGCTATGTCAACTCCACGGCAGCGGTAAAGGCGGAGAGCGACATTTGTTGTACCTCCAGTAACGCACTCAAGGTAGTCAAAAGCCTGCCTGAAGATAAACCCATTCTCTTTGTGCCGGATAGGTACCTTGGTTCGTATGTCTCTGCTCAAAGCAATAGGCAAATACAGCTTTGGCCTGGTTATTGTCCCACTCACCAGCGGATTTTGGCACA
>CBDTTR010000273.1:0-2811 GCA_965363405.1 uncultured bacterium
AATTCCTTTTTCTCACTCATAAGCCAGTTAATCCCGTTATCAATAGCCAATATACAGCCTGAGCAGCAGTTTCTTATATTATGGAAGTGAACACGCTCCACTGTCAAGCAATTTTCAAGGCTCGGTTTTAAGAAGGGGGAAGAGAAAGCATTTATCGCATCCGTTAAATCCCCTGGAATCTCCTGAGGCATAAGATGTTTTACCTCACCAGGTTCAATCCCCATAAGTTTGCAAGCAACCGAGTCTACTTGAAAGAGGTCATTTCCTGCTATCAAAATGCCCATCTTTTTAGCTCTTCCAAAAGTGGTGGGGCCATTTCCCTCCAATGCCTTGATACCATCAATGATGTTAAGATCAGGCTTTACTGCCTTTCCTAATGCACAGATGGCTTGATCAATCCCTGTAAAATGGAATTTCTTGGCATCTTTTACTGAAAGCAACCCCTTCTGATTCTTGGCACAAAGTGAAACAGTCGTGAGAAAATGGGTTTTGAGCTTTGCTACGTTTATATAATGGTTTTCAAACAGTACCTGCGGGAGTTTTAAAATGCCCCGCTCCCATTCTACTTTGACTCTGGGTACTTTGCTTAAATCAACAATTTCAGCCCCGTATTTATGCGCCAACTCCACGTATCCTGACCTCTCTAATGCTTTATATGTGTCAATCCCCACAGCACTTCTCTCACCAATGATGAGCTTATACCCGGAGAAATATCTGAGTAAAGATTCAACCACTTCTACAGAAGTAATGATTGAAGAGTCACCTGTGCCAATTACTACATTGGGCTTGATGAAGATTCCCTTGCCTTTATCTGGAGTGAACCTGACTTCTTTAAGGAGAGCAGCAATTGCCTCATCAATACTCTGTTGTTCTACTTTTTTTACAGCAATCATACAGTAAATCTCACTACGGTTTTCTAAGCCTCGCTGCAATACATACTGCAAAACCTGGGTTTAACAACTGAAAACCGGTTTTCTGCACCTTGCAAAAAACCGGTTTTAAAACATTAACAGTCTCCTATCAGACAAGGTAGCGTGATAAGGCAACTATCTTTCCCAGTATTGGAAGATATTTAGATCCCTATCCTTTCTGAGATAATCATAGAAGAGTATTTCTTTGGGGGTAAAGCAGGTCATATCCATTCCCCTTCTTATCATCTCCGGATCAATACTAGCTTTAAAAACTCTCAACCCCTCTTCAAATTGCGGGTCATCAGCACTAAATACCCGTGCATCTCCCCTCATCTGAAGGCAGCGGAATATCTTTGTTCTCAATTCCTGGCAGTCTTTCAGGGATATTTCTGAATCCGATTCTGTTTTAGGACATCTGAATAGTCTTGCATACTCCTCCCTGGGCTGGTGATATTCAAGTGCCACTTTGGGATTCATTTTCATCTGATCCAGTTTTCTGGTTCCCTTTTCAGAAAGGGCATACATTACCTTGTTGACCGGATCAAGGGCAAAATCTATGGTTGTTACATATGGTTCATTATTGATGGTAGTTGCAAGAACAGTGCTCTGCCTTACTCCGAAGAACTCAACGATCTCTTTCCAGAGCGCTTCCTTATCCAGCGCACCCTTTCGTTGCAGAAATCTCTGCGTAGCTGTAGATGTAGCATCCACCAAAATAGCGTGACATTCCATACAGGCAACGGTTTCTATCTCCTGGTGGTCCTCCGGCATTTCTGCACCTAAAAGAATATCAGGAACATCTTCTTCCGTCTCCTCTGCAATAGTTGCTTTATCCTTTACCCCACAGGAAGAAATCAGCATAGACATAAATAGCGGAATCAGAAAATAAATAAACTTTTTCATACTCAAATGCCTCCTTTCATAAATTAAATAACAATAAATTTTCTAACAAGCCACCCAATTCCAGCACACATGCACTCTTAAGGATTCCCCTTATATAATAATTTAAAGGATTATGTCAAATATTTTTTGTTTCTTTGTCATTTCATTAGAATAAATTCCATGCAAACCTATTGTTAAGCGATTAAGAGCCTGGCACTCCAAGATGACTTAAAATATCATGAGGTGCTTTGAGGATAGGAATACCCATACCTACAGCTTCTGCTAATTGCTGCTTGTTGGAGTAGCCCCAGGAAGCAAGCACTACATTTACTCCCAAAGCTGCCACCAGTTTGAGGTGCCCCAAGATATCATCAATGAAGAAAATCTCTTCGAAGGAAACACCAAACTCTTTGGTAATGAATTTCATTTGCTCTCTCTTGTCAATAGAGAACTCCCTGCTGATTATTTTGGGATCATTAATAATAATTCCCTGCTTTTCAAGGATGGCGGACACGGATGCTCTATCCCTGGTGGTAGCGATCACCACCTCAAGCTTGTCCATAACTTTTTTAAAAACGGGTGTCATTTCTGGAAACACCGAAAAAAGTTTTAACCAGTTTTCTTCATCATTCTCTCTGAGTTCTGCTCTTAGAGTATAAATCTCTTTTGCAATGGCCTTTCCTCCTTTTTCAAAAAAAGGTTGTGCCAGTTGATTAAATCTTTCTTGAGTCATGGTACGGAAATCAACACTTCCCTCTTTAATAGATTTAAACACAAAGTAGCAATCCTCTGCATTTTTTAGAAAAGAGCGTGCCTGTCTGAAGCTATCTTCCCCTTCTTTTGAAGATGGAAGGTCACCACCAATATAGTTAAAAGCCTTTAAGCCTAAAAAATACCACTCGTTGATGGTTTCGGCTATGACTCCATCAAAATCGAAGGCTACCAGTTTTATTTGATGAGTATTCATCTTTATCTAATCCTCTCCAAGAGCTCTCGTTCATTCATATTTAGACGTAAA
>CBDTTR010000274.1:0-2760 GCA_965363405.1 uncultured bacterium
TTTTCATAAGAATAAAATAGCCATCGTAGGCCATTCCAATGTGGGTAAAAGCTCTTTGTTTAATTATTTGACGAAAGATTATTCAATCGTGGCTAACTACCCTTACACCACCGTAAAAATAGCTCGTGGTGAGATCACGATAAAAGGGAAAGCATTTGAAATTATTGATACACCGGGCATTCACTCATTAGAGATACAGTCAGAGGATGAGATTGTTACCAGAGATGTTCTCATTAAAGAACATCCGGAGTATATCATTCAGTGCATCGATGCAACCAATATAAAAACATCCTTGTTACTCACTTCTGAACTGATTGAACTCAACATTCCACTCATTATCTGTCTCAACAATATGGATGGTGCCATGCAGAAAGGCATCCTGGTTGATAGTAATAAGCTAAGTGATTTGACAGGTGTACCGGTGATTGAAACTATTGCCACGGAAGGAAAGGGGCTCAGTGAATTAACAAAAAGCATTCTTAAAACAGGGCCTGCTAAAAATAGATTCAAACACAGGGATTTTATTGAAAAAGATTTAGAAAAAGTATCCCGATACTTTCCTTCAGAGAATTTACCTTCGTCTGCTGTGTTGCTCCTTATCTTACTCGAGGATAGGAATATTGAGGAATGGGTTCGAAAACAGTATGGGGAGTCCATTTATCAGGATGTGAAGAATCTGACACGTTTTATGAGAACCAGCAATCCGATACCACTCACGAGAGTTGTTTTTAAGGAGGAAGACGAGTGGGCAGAACGGATTGCAAATGCAGTTACCGGCAGGTCAAAGATTATAAGTACCAGGCTTTTGGAAAAATGTGGAGAAATGACCCGTCACCCCATTTATGGATGGCCTATTCTTGGCGCAATTATTTATTTGACCTACCTTCTTGTTGGGAAGTTAGGGGCGGTTGTTCTTGTTGACTACATCAATGCAAAATTGTTTGATCCATGTACTGAATTTATCGGAAGTGTTATTCCCTGGGAATTCTGGAGAGATTTCATGGTGGGTGAATATGGGGTGTTCACCATGGGCTTGGCAAATGCTTTAGGCACGGTCCTACCCATCCTGGCTTTGTTTTTCCTCATACTCAATACTCTGGAAGATACCGGATATTTACCCAATTTATGTATTTTAAGTAACCGATTTTTTCGGAAGGTTGGCTTAAGTGGCAAGTCGATACTCCCAATCGTTTTGGGATTTGGCTGTAAGACGGTGGCTACATTGGCAACCAGAATACTGGATTCCAGAAAGGAGCGCTACATTGCCATTTTCATGATCGCATTTGCTATTCCCTGCTCTGCTCAGTTAGGGGTCAATATTGCTATTCTGGCATTTTTCCCTTTTAGTGCATTTATCCTTGTCTTCGGTGTGCTTGCCCTGGTTGAAATCATTGCTGGGATTTCATTAAATAAAATTATTAAAGAAGAAACACCCACGGATTTTATTTTGGAAATCCCCCCGGTTCGCTTGCCAAATATTAAGCATTTGTTGCTCAAAACATATTATCGCCTCAAATGGTTTGTTGTTGAAGCTGTCCCGCTCTTTATTTTAGGAGCTCTTCTGCTTTTTTTTATGGATAGGTTGCTTATACTGAAAGTCATAGAAAAATTATTATCACCTGTTATTGTTTCTTTTCTGGGGTTGCCTATAAAATGCGTAGAGGCTTTTATGCTTTGCATTGCACGCCATGAAGCCGGTGCGGTTATTTTGATGAAACTGGTTAAGGCTGGTCAACTGGACTATATTCAGGCATGCGTAAGCATCATTATCGTAACCTGTTTTGTACCCTGCTTTGCCAACGTCATGGCTATGATTAAAGAACTGGGAGCGAAAAGTGCGCTGCTTATGACTCTTATTATAACGGTTTCGTCCATACTTATTGGAGGAAGCGTCAATTATCTTTTGAGGTTATTCATGTGAAGATTAGCAATTTTATTGCTTCGTCGTCTGCCAAAAGCAGGTTCCCCGCAATGACTAAAAGTGGTGTCATTGCGAACGAAGTGAAGCAATCTCATTTCTAATCATTATATTAGTGTCTGAAAGATGTTCTTATCACCTTTGCCAAGGAGAGTTTGTAATGGAGAGACATGATTTAGATGAATATCTGGAAACCTTATGGCATCTCCTGGAAAATAATGAATCTGATATTGATAACCTTAAACGTCATATTAAAGATCCCTTCGATCAGGAAATATTTGAAGCCTTGAAAGCAGATAGTTATGTTGCCCTGGATGGTAAAAAGATTAGATTAACTGAGAAAGGCTATGCTCGTGCTGAACAGATCATCAGGCGGCACAGACTGGCAGAGAGACTGTTAACCGATGTTTTGGGAATGGAATCGCGAGACGTTGAAACAGGTGCTTGTGAATTTGAACATATTTTGGCGCCGGAACTGGTTGAAGGTATATGCACGCTTTTGGGGCATCCCAGGGAATGTCCACATGGGGCTAAAATTCCAGAAGGAGAATGTTGCAGACAGGCAAGAAAAACCATTTCCAGCGCCGTTGCTCCGATATCCGAAGCAGAAATTGGAGAAGACGTTAAAGTTGCTTATGTCAATACCAGATCAAACAGCAGGATGCATAAGTTGTCTCATTTTGGGATTGTTCCAGGGACATTTGTATCCGTACATCAACGTTACCCATCGTTTGTCATTAAATGTGGGAATAGCCAGATAGCGTTAGAGGAGGAAATAGCAAAGGAGATTTATATCTGGAAAAAAGGAAAGCCTTCTATAACTGCCGGTTCCTCAGTTCCAC
>CBDTTR010000275.1:0-2743 GCA_965363405.1 uncultured bacterium
CGGGAAGACCTTCAATCGGTGCTTGTGCGACTGGAGGAGGAACTTTTTGAAATCCGGGGAGAAACGCAAGTGCTCAATCGGGAACTCAAAGGTAAAAAAGAACAGCTTTCCATAGAAAAAGCAAAGCTTGCAAGGCTTCAGGGTGATTTATCGAAAGTTGAGGGGGAATTTTCAGCATCAGCACAAAACGCTACAGTGAAAAACATCATTGAGGGTAAGTTGGCCCAGGCATTACAAGAACTCACCGATGAAATGAAACGCCTGCTGAAAGATCGACCACGAGAAACGGACAGCTCTGTCGGAGGAATCCCGGTGGACAGCGAATACATTATTTTCATCATTGACACTTCCGGCAGCATGCAGCGGAATGCATGGCAGTTAGTCCAAAAAAAGATTAGGGAAACGCTGGAGGTGTACCCCAAAGTGAAGGGTATCCAGGTTATGAACGATATGGGAAATTATTTGTTTCCGCAATACAGTGGTAAATGGATTCCCGACACTCCCGGCCGCCGCATAGTGATTGTTAATACGTTAAGTTCCTGGCGATCGTTCAGCAATAGTAGCCCGGTAGAAGGCATTACCGCAGCAATTAAAACCTATTATGATCCGGGGAAGAACATCAGCATATATGTTTTTGGCGATGAATTCAGTGGGCATAATATGCAAACTGCAATCGATGCGATTGATCGAATTAATAAAGCTGGTAAGGATGGTACTCGCCGGGTGAGGATTCATGCGGTTGGATTTCCGGTTATGCTCAAGGATCAAAGTGGTGCCGGCAACACTGGTGTACGCTTTGCCACTCTTATGCGTGTTCTCTGCCAAAAAAACGGTGGCACCTTCGTAGGTCTGAACACAACAAGACCTTAATAACCTTAACAGAAAAGGTGTTACCCTTTTCCCTCCCTCTTCAATTGCTCCCGAAAACTTCCTTGAGAAGATCTGTAACGCGGGCTGTGGGATCCTGACGGATTTTAATTTCTTCTTCTGACAACAAGGAGAAAAGACCATCCAGGGCTCTATCGGTTACATACTGATCTAGATCGAAATGGAGACTGCCTGCAAAAGGTATGCTTTGTATCTTGGCAGCCAGATCCTGGTATGTGCGGGTGGTACCCACCTTAGACATGGTTTGGTGAACAATAGGTTTAAAAATATCATGAAGCCGATTGGAGGTCTTGTCCTTGAAATAGAGTGTGGCTGCATTGTCTTGGCCTTCGAGAATCTTTCGAGCATCGGAAAAGTTCATCTGTTTGATGGCTTCCCAGAAGAGGTTCTTGGCTTCGGGGGCTGCCTGTTCTGCTGCTCTGTTCATGCTTAACTCAAAGGCTTCAACATGTTGGCTTAGTCCTGCTACTTCGAGAATCTTTTTCATCTTCTGAACCTCTTCCGGAAGGGGAATTTTTATATGGGGGTTCTTGTAGTAGCCGTCTATTTTGGATCCCATTTGCACGGCGTTAACCGTGCCGATCTGGAGAGCTTCCTTGAGCCCCTGGGTAATTTCATTTTCAGAAAGTTTAGGTCCTGACAAAACCTTCTGGGTACGCTTTAGAAGATCTCCGAACTGGGCGTGTGTTAAGGATGTGTTGATAGTCAAGAGGGCTACAAAAAAACTGACGAGGAGGAAACCGCGGATACTCATAATTATCTCCTTCACTGATTATTCATTGAAAGACAGAATGGCATAAAAAAAACAAGCTATCTTCTCAAGGAATTATCCTAGCCTCGACAAGAAATATCACTTCAATCAATTAGGATAGATCTTCTTTATGTTCAAACAAGTGTACATCTCGTTGAGGAAACGGAATAGAGATGCTCTCAGCATCAAAACGCTTCTTGATATCTTCTGTCAGGTCAAAGTACACAGTCCAGTAGTCATCTGTCTTTGCCCAGGGGCGAACCGCAAAGTTTACGCTGCTGTCACCAAGTTGCATGACAGCGATAGTCGGTGCGGGGTCCTTTAAAACTCGATTGTCCTTTGAAAGCACATCCTCCAAAACTTGTCTCACTTTCTGAAGGTTATCACTATAACTCACACCGATTACCAGATCCACACGTCTTTTATCTTTAGCAGAATAATTAATGATGTTATCTCCCATTAACTTTGCATTGGGAATAATGACCGTTTTGTTATCTGGCGTCTTAAGTTGTGTAGTGAAAATGTGAATCTCTTCAACAGTTCCCTGAGTTCCTGCCCCCTCAATATAATCACCTGTTTTGAATGGACGGAAGACGAGCATGAGAAAACCGGCTGCAAAATTTGCCAGTGATCCTTGTAGTGCTAAACCAATGGCCAGGCCGGCGGAACCAACAATGACAATAAGCGAAGCTGTTTGAATACCAAACTGATTAAGAGCTGCGATGATGACAATCGTCATCAACACAACATATGACATATTGCAGAGAAAGGAAGCAATAGTGGTTTCAACATTACGTTTCGCCATCATTTTCTGGATAACATTCTTCAAAGCCTTTGCAATCCAGCGCCCCACGATGAAAATAACTACTGCTATAATAATTTTTATTCCATAAAACACAGCCAATTCTTGCAGTTTAGGGATGATAGTATTCATATCCATAGTGTTCCCCCTTTCCTTTTATTCCTTCATTTCATCAAGTTTTTGCTTCCAATCGTCCTTAGCCTTCTCACTTTGTTCTTTTTTCTCGGCTTGTTTTTCTTCCCATTGTTTCTTCGTTTCGGCCTGCTTCTCTTCAAATTTCTGTTTTTGTGTTTGATCTCTTT
>CBDTTR010000276.1:0-2739 GCA_965363405.1 uncultured bacterium
ATTTGCAACAAAACTTCTATAGCCAATCTTTCCCAGGGATTAAAGCTTTTCTTCTTGCCTGAAACAATGAATATTTTCTATGAAATGCTCAAAAACGGATTTGGGTAACAAGCCCTTAAGATGCGACACTTTTAATTTTTCATTTGCTAGTAGTTGTACATATGTTATACTTTTTTCTTCTGTTCTGTTTGGAGATAAACGATGCCACTCTCAATCAAGACCATCTATGGAGCCTCTACTAAATGCAAAAAAGACTTCCCTCTATTTCTTGCAAAAATATCAGCAGGCTTTCCTTCCCCTGCCGAAGACTACATAGATAAGAATCTCGATTTAAACGAGTATTTAATCAAACACCCTTCCGCTACGTTCTTTTTGCGGGTGGCAGGAAACTCAATGATAAATGCAGGAATCCACAACGGGGATATTCTTGTTGTAGACCGGGCATTGGAACCCGCAGATAATAAAATTATAATAGCTGTCATAAATGGTGAGCTCACGGTAAAACGCGTTAGAAAAGCCAGGGATCGTTTATACCTTATGCCTGAAAACGATGATTTTAAAACGATTGAAGTGACTGAAGAAATGGATTTTCAGATCTGGGGCGTGGTCACTCATGTTATTCATAGCCTGTAACCGTTTCCCTGCGATACTCTCCCAATGAAAAAAATCTTTGCCCTTGTGGACTGCAACAACTTCTATGTGTCCTGCGAACGAGTATTTAATCCTTCCCTGGAAGGCAGACCGGTTGTTGTCCTCTCCAACAATGATGGCTGTATCATCGCACGCTCCGGTGAAGCCAAAACACTTGGTATTAAGATGGGTACCCCCTTTTTCAAATGTGATGACCTCATCAGGAGGCATCGGGTAAAGGTCTTTTCCTCAAACTATACACTCTATGGTGATATGTCCCGGAGGGTCATGAACACGCTTGAAAACTTTACCCCGGAACTGGAAATCTATTCCATTGACGAGGCGTTTTTGTCTCTTGATGGTTTCAACCATAAAAATATTACAGAGTATGCCCGGCTGATACGAACAAGCGTCAAAAAGTGGACCGGCATCCCGGTTTCAATCGGTATTGGACCTACCAAGGTGTTGTCAAAGATTGCAAATAAAATGGCCAAAGACGATCGTGAATTAAATGGCGTGTTCAACATTTGTGAGCTACCAGTGATGGATGATGTGCTGGCGTCAATTGACGTGGGTGATGTATGGGGTATTGGAAGGCAATACGCCAGGTTTCTGAACAAGCATGGGATATTCAATGCGAAACAGCTTGCATCTGCACCCGATGAATGGATAAGACAGTATCTAACGGTGGTGGGCTTGCGCATTCAATGGGAGTTGAGGGGTAAATCCTGCATGCCTTTGGAAGAAGCACCGCCTCCTAAGAAAGGCATTTGCAGTTCCCGCTCATTTGGACGAGCGGTTGCTACATTAGAAGAGCTCAGCGAAGCCATCTCGTCTTATGTGAGCCGGGCAGCAGAAAAGCTTCGGGCGCAACAATCCGTTGCCTCGATCCTCCATATTTATCTGACGACCAACCGGTTCAAAGACACGCCGCAGTACGCCAACGCCTTAACCATGAAGCTTCCTGTTTCTACCGCGTATACCCCCCACTTGATCAACCATGCAAAGGAAGGTTTAAAAAAAATTTACAAGCCCGGTTATCACTATCAAAAGGTGGGCGTATGTTTAACAGGCATCGTGCCCAAGGATCAGGTGCAGCTCAATCTGTTTTTAAAAGATGGCAAAGATCCTAATCTGAACACAAAGCTGATGACCATCATGGATTCTATTAATTCACGGTGGGAAAGAGATACGATTCAGTGTGCCGCTGCGGGAATCAAGAAAAGCTGGAGGATGCGCCAATCTTTAAAATCACAGAATTTTACGACCCGATGGAATGAGCTTCCGGTTGTGAAAGCATCATGAAAAGTGATAAGGGAAATAATTGAGATGCGACCCTTTTCTTTTTCGATTGTCAAGAATAAAGATTTGACCCCTTTTCTATTTTTGCTTCAGCTTTAATTGCCAAATTTACACCTAATTCAAATGCTTTCTTTAGATCTTCCTTTTTCTTAGCTACTTCCCCTTCCTCTAAATTGTCCATGCTGATAACATTTCCTGCTCTTTTTAACTTGAAATCTTTTAGGTTGTTCTCAAGAACCTCGTAAACCAGAGAGGAGCAGAAGAAAGGTTCACCCTGACTGATGACCATTGCCACTGCTTTGTCTTGTATTTTGGTAGTAATCTCACCCCCGATTCTATTTCCTTTATCGTCATATTCAGTCTCAAATACCATGAGGGGCAACATCCTGCTAAGGAAGTTTAAAAGGGGAGCGGTTATTGTTCGCATATGATTGGGTGTGCCGAAGATGAATGCATCGCTTTCCTTCATCTTATCCAGAATGTCAGCCATATCATCCTCGATGGCACATTTCCCTGTCCCCGGAGAGGGCAACACACAAGTTAGACAACCGGTGCAATACTCAATCTGTTTATCGACAATAAAAAATTTTTCCACATCCACATCTGTCTTACTCTTACATCCAGCAATAACCTGGTCAATCAGAAGTTCCGTATTGCCACCTTTCCTCGGACTGCCTACTATACTCATAAGTTTCATAACGAGTTCCTCCTTCTTTGTGCTTTAAAAGAAACAGATTGTATCTTTGCTCTTTTTCTATCTTCCTGGCATGAGCGAGTAAAGCAGTTGCTTTTCCCTCAGCTTTCCAC
>CBDTTR010000277.1:0-2731 GCA_965363405.1 uncultured bacterium
ATTTTCCTCATCTCATTCTGAACAGTTTCTGCCTGATTGACATATTGAGAAAGATGAGCAATGTCAGACTCTTTGTGCTGCATTATGAGCTGGAATTTTTCTTCAAGTGTATTTATACCCAATCGACTTGCACCCCATCTGGAATACTTGTTTATGCACTCTTTCTGGAGGCGTACTATATATGAGACTTTTCTATTTTGCAATAAAAATTTTTATTGTTTTCTATGACCATTGCAAGTAGAGTTGAGAAATGCAGAATGTGCATGCATTCGCTTGCGGGCTTGCCAGCTTGTATTCTCAGTCATATTTAAGCCTTTACAATTCCATGTTTTCATTATAGATAATGGACAATAAAACACTTTTAAATTCTCTGTGCTCTCCACAATCTATGCGGCAAAAAACAGGATATGAACTATGGATTACATTTTAGACCGGTTGGCAGTGGGTGATATTTTTGATGCTCGAAATTTGCCCAAAGAAATTACAGCTCTCCTTAACTGTTCTGAAGAACATGATACGAATCGTGAAGGTATTGCCTATCTTAAGATACCTCTGGTGGACTTTCAACCCATCAATCCCGAGTATATTCCCAAAGCAGTATCCTGGATCAAGGAGACTATAGTAGACCATAAGATACTTGTGCACTGTAATGCAGGTATAGGAAGGTCTTCCTCCATAATAGTCTGCTACCTCTATGAAATCGGTTTTGATTTTAAGGAGGCAGTCAAGCTGGTGAAATCCAAGAGACCATATTCAGTGCCTCATGGAGACCTTCGTTCAGCCATAATGATAGCCGAGAGGATGGCTTCTTTTAAGTGAGATAACACTGGATAGCATAACTATGCTGGAGAAATGGAGTGTTGGAGTAATGGATGTTGTGTGTGATAAATCCTGTTACTTCTAAAAAGGGGTTGTATGCATTTTAGAGAAGACTTGAGAAAGAGTCTCATGAGGATTGATGGCAAAGGGTATAAGGCCTATAAAGATATTGAGGGTGCCTATGACTATGTTCACTTTATGCTGTTTGTTGATCATGTGCAGGGGGATCCTTTTGCTTCACCTTCTCGTGTGAGGGTGGAAGTAAATATGGCTAAGGCTGGCTTTCCATCTGATTTGTGGGATACCAGATTAAAGAGAATTGCCCTGGAAGATTATTTGGCCCGGCAATTCTCTTTTGCGATAAGGAGGTTTTGCAAAAGAAAAAGAGGTATAGGTAAGAGTGGTCTCATTGCTATAGATGCAAATAAACAGGAAATTATAGAACGGAATTCTGTAAACATCGATGACCAAAAGATTGAGGTAAGATTTGTAGTGGGGCTTCCCGCCAGCGGCAGGACTATCCTGGGCATTGAGGCTATTGCCATGTTTCTTCAGGAGATACCCCAGATCGTGGAACAATCCCTCTTCATACGAAATCTTAAAACCAGCGAACTAAAAACACAAATCAGGACAGCTGAAGACCAGGGAGTGTTAAGGAAATGGCTGGAGGAGAAAGAATTATTGGCTTTTATAGCGAATGGCTCTATTCTTCCGAGAAAGAGTGGTGTTGATGATCGTCCTTTGCAAATGAGTGTGGTGCCTTTTAAGTCTCCTGGTGAGTTGGAGGTAGAAGTTGAACTTCCTCACAAAGGTATTCTAAAAGGGATGGGAATACCTCAAGGGGTGACGCTAATTGTGGGTGGGGGATTTCATGGCAAATCCACTCTTTTAAATGCAATTGAGCTTTCTGTGTATAATCACATACCAGGAGATGGCAGGGAGTATGTTGCTACGCGTGAGGGTGCTGTTAAAATTCGGGCAGAGGATGGACGAAGCATAGAGAAAGTAACCATCAGCCCTTTTATTGGCAATTTACCCTTTAAGAGAGATACGGACAGGTTTTCTACTGAAAACGCCAGTGGAAGCACTTCACAAGCGGCGAATATTATAGAAGCGATTGAAATAGAAGCAAAGGTTTTGCTAATTGATGAAGACACCTCAGCCACTAACTTTATGGTGAGGGATGAGCGTATGCAGGAGTTGGTGGCGAAAGAAAAGGAACCCATTACTCCATTTATTGATAAAGTTCAGAAACTGTATAAAGATTATGGTGTTTCCACCCTGTTGGTTATGGGGGGATCAGGAGACTACTTTGATGTAGCAGACACAGTTATTATGATGGATGAGTATCGACCACGATGCGTGACTAAAAGAGCTAAAGAAATTGCTTTGCGGCATGAAGTTAAACGCATGGATGAGGGTGGATCTTCTTTTGGTGAGTTTTCTCAGCGAAGACCCAAGGCTTCAAGTTTTGATGCTAAGAAAGGGAGAAGAGAAGTAAAAATTGATGCAAAGGGATTAAAAACAATATTTTATGGTGAAGATTCTATTGATCTCTCTTCTTTGGAGCAGTTAGTGGATACAGGTCAGACCAGGTGCATAGGATTTCTCATCTACCGTTATGCAAAATACTATCTGGACAAGAGTAAAAACTTGAAGGAAGGCCTTGAAATGACCATGCATGATGTGGAAGAGAAAGGGTTTGATATTCTTCTCCCTTATAAGGTGGGTAATTTAGCCCTTCCCAGGGTATACGAGCTGGCGGGTGCTATTAACAGGATGAGAGGTTTGAAGATGGAATGACAGGAGAAAAAATGGGGAGAAGGGCTTTACTGGTAATCGATATGTTAAATGATTTTGTTTTAGAAGGAGCACCTTTGGAAGTTCCTTCCGCCAGGGAAATTATACCTGC
>CBDTTR010000278.1:0-2680 GCA_965363405.1 uncultured bacterium
TTTTCACACCTGATGAGCAAAAGTTCTGGCCGGAACAGGATAATCTTCACTGGCACAGAAAGAAAGTATTCAGGTCAAAGTAAATAGTGTTTGATCTAATCCTAAAAAGTTCTTTCAGCTTGGACAGCCAAAATGCATACAGAGAATATTCTAAAATACCTTTCTGACAGAGGGATTAAAGCCGATTGTAGGATGGATAGAAGGAATACCCTTTCTAGCAAGCTTGTTCGATGTGTTTACGAAGGGACACCGCTTATGGCTGTCGGGGGTGATCAGGAGAAAAACCGACAGGTTAATATCATCGTGGATGCTGTTCATTGGCACCTACAGGAGTTTAAACCATCAAGCACTATCCGCATTGTAATTGGGTCAGGTGAACATACCCAAGAGATTCTTGATGCTGTTGCTATCCTTGTACAGAGTTATAAAGGTAAAACTGAGATTGAGGTCGAGGTTGATTTTGTCCCAAAAACTCTAAAGGTTCCTGATTTTTCAAAGATTAATAAGAGAACATGGCTTTCTTTTTTCCAACAACATGGTTATACAACTCCCCCTGACCTAGCAATTAAGCTTAGCGAACTTGTGCAACACGAATCATTCAGATGGTATCGAAGCGTGACAAGGGGTGACTGGTCTGGTCGAGTAGAGGGGCTTGAGGTATGCAGAGTCGGCTCTGATACAGATTATGGTGAACTTAATATTGGCCAGGTTGGCAAGCAGGGTGCAATTGGAAAAGCCAGGAGATTCTTTTTAGAGATTGCTAAGGGCAGGGAGGGCAGGTTTAATATTTTGCGGCTCGATGAGGTGGCCAGCGTAATTGAAGAAGTTGCAAGAAGTCGCGAAAAAGGCAAATTAAAGCATGTTCAAGAGGAGCACCATCTGGAATCACGGATTCTGCGAGGAGCAGCACATATTAAAGTAGATTTGCCTTTAGAGCCAGTTATTAATGACTATCCGTTTCAGTTTCCTACACTGTGGTCTCTTGACGGTTCTGCTCGATTTTTAGATGTTCTCATGCGTCAGAAGGATGTACCTTGGGCAGTAGAATTAAAGGTCCCCTCTCCAGGAGTCGGCGAACAATATCGCCATGCTATCAGCCAAGCAATTTTATATCGAGAGTTCATCCGGCGTGCATTTCAAATTCATCCTTGGTTTAATGAAAATGGCATGCGTGCCAGTAAGTGCAAGGCGGCAGTGGCTTTTCCAAAAATAAAAGCCGGCCAGAAAAAGATATTAACTCAACACTGTGCTGTTGGGGAATTGTTCGATGTTAAAATAGTGGAAGTTAATGAACAATAATCGTGGTAGTTATTCTTTATGAGAATCTGTATTCATAGAGGTGCACATCAGGTTGGTGGCAGTTGTGTGGAGGTCAGTTTTAGAGATTCAGCCATCCTATTGGATATAGGCCTTCCGCTGGATTATGATTTCAGTGAAAATATAGAATCACACCTGCCGCAACCCCTTTTTGATAAGCTAAGAAAGGACGAGAAAAATATAGATGCTGTAATTCTTTCCCATGCTCATTTAGACCACTATGGTTTGGCAGGGATGATACCACAAGGAGTTCCGGTGTATTGTGGAGAGGCATCATCGGAATTAATTTCTATAACCGGTCTAATGAGTCCCAAAAAGACGCAACCTATACGGTTTAAAACATTCGAGGCTTGGAAAACATTCCAGATTGGTGCATTTTCAGTGACGCCGTATCTAATGGATCACTCAGCTTTTGATGCATATGGGTTTCTTATTTCAGTTGGGAGTAAAAGTTTGTTTTACACGGGTGATTTCCGTGGGCACGGCAGAAAGGGAAAACTCCTTGACAGGTTGATTGAAAACCCACCAAAAGCCAATGCCCTCTTAATGGAAGGGACTCTTGTTGGTGAAAGATCAAACGAAGCGACCATAACCGAATCCGATCTTGAAGAAAAATTTGTAAGTGTAATTGAAAAGACTCCGGGGATTGTGCTAGTTACAACTTCCAGCCAGAACATTGACAGGATCGTCACTATTTTCAGAGCAACCAAACGTACAGGTCGAAAACTCATCATCGATTTTTACACAGCCGAGATCCTCGAAAGGTTAAAAACATATGCCAAGATACCGCAGGCTTCATGGCGCAGGATCAGGGTGTGCTACCCGTATTTTCTCGGGCAAAAATTTGAAAAGATCGGTTTAAACGACATTTTAGTCAGACACAGAGAAGAGGGTATTAAGTGGACTAGAATCAATGAAATTGAAGACCGTGCTGTGATGTTGATTCGTGCTGGATTTCTTTACGATATTAAAAGACATTTGGATTTAAATGGCGCCACCTGGATTTATTCTCTTTGGCCTGGATATTTTCAGCGGAGCAAACCCTTGCGAAAACTCAGAGCATATCTTGAGGGCAAGGGTGTTCGATACGAATACCTGCACACCAGTGGCCATGCAAAGCTTGAAGATATGAAAAAGCTGGTTGATGCTATGGTGCCTGAAATGGTGATTCCCATTCACAGCTTTCACCCAGATAAGTATAAGGATCACTTCCCAAACGTAATGTGTGTGGATGATGGTGAAGTCGTGAATTTGTAAAAGATAGGATTAGTTGACCACTCATTCTTGTTTCGAAAGAAAATAAAATCCAGGCTAATTCGCGTGTACTCGGACCCGCGATAGACCTACACGTAGGATATGATTA
>CBDTTR010000279.1:0-2590 GCA_965363405.1 uncultured bacterium
TCTGGATTCCTGCTTTCGCAGGAATGACTAAACAAAAGGCAAATTGGACTTTTTGCGAAGCTGTCAAGTAAGTTTCTCGAAAACTGTGCTAAAAAAACACGATGTTGCAGGTTTGTAGTACAGAGGAAAATAGTGCTTGAAGATTAATCTGTTGCGGAGGTGATGAAAGGTGGAGGGGATAGATTACCCAGCTTAGAAACCCACTTTTGGGCTTCTTCCGGGGAGTTGAAGTTTCCCATCCTTACTCGATACCAGATTCCTTTATTCTCAATCGTTTTAGGGGTTACGTAGACCAGGTACCCCTGCTTTTTAAGTTTATTGTGCAGAGCATAAGCCTTTTCTTTTTGCTGAAAAGAACCTAGCTGAATGGTATATCCTTTTCTTACAATGTCCTGGTCAAAATGCTTAACTATTTTACTGCTCCCATTTTTTGAAGATATTCTTTTCTCCTGGCTTGATTTTGCCTTTTTCACTTCTTTAGCGAGTGGGGTTTCAGAACGCCCCGGTAATGTATCGTAAAAGGTAAATTGTGTATCGTTTTTTTCCTCTTCAGTATGGCTGTTTTTTAAAGAGTCAGAAGGCCTATTATCTGAAGAAGGAGATTTGACCAACGCATTTTGGTCAGACGAAGCAAGTTCTAAGGTTTTTGTATTATCAAGGAATCTGTTGCTAATAAGAATGCCTGAAGCAAACGCCAGAAGGAGGGAGGAAATCAATGCGATCACTGTAAAAAAGATCTGTTTTTGAGTGAATTGAATCTCATACTTTTTGGTTTTACTCATTCGTTTCGCCTTATTTGTGTGTAATTGTTAGGATTCAAGGGGTTTAGGGTTCTAGTGGAAAAATTGAAAAACATTCGAACCTCTCGCATCCATTCCATTTAATCACATCTTTTCTGGTGCGCTTACTCCTAAGAGTGTTAAGGCATTTTTTATGACTATTCTTATGGTGTTTGCCAGCCAGAGACGCGATTTGCTGAGTTCAACATCTTCGGTTACCACCCTGTTCTTACCGTCCAGCTTTCCCAGATGATAGTATCTATGAAAGTTGCTCACCAGGTCATTAAGATAAATAGTGATCCGATGAGGTTCCAGACTGAGCGAACATCCTTCCAACAGTTCAGGATAGGATGAGAGCTGTTTGATCAGATTCATTTCTTCCGGAAGGGAGAGAAGTTCCAGATCAACATCATCGGATTGAGGAAGAGGTATCCCCTGTTCTTCTGCAAATTTTATAATGTTGCAGATCCTTGCATGGGCATACTGAACATAGTAAACCGGATTTTCGTCGCTCTGTTTTTTGGCTACTTCCAAATCAAAATCGAGATGGGCATCAGACCTTCTGGTAAGGAAGCTGTACTTGACGGCATCTTTGCCTACTTCGTCTATCACTTCTCTTAACGTGACAAAAGTTCCACTTCGGGTGGACATGGCAACAGGTGTTCCGTCTCTAAGTAGATTGACAAACTGTACTAATAACACTTCGATAACATCTCTATTTTTACCAAAAGCTTCAATTACAGCTTTTATCCGAGGAATATATCCATGATGATCGGCGCCCCAGATATTGATAAGCTTTTTAAATCCTCTATCTAATTTGTTAAGGTGGTAAGCAATATCAGATGCAAAGTAGGTGGGAACTCCGTTGTCTCTTATGACCACTCGATCTTTGTCATCGCCAAAGAGTGTACTTTTAAACCAGAGGTGTCCCTCGTTATGATAGGTATAGTCCTTTCTCTTTAATTCCTCTATTGCCCGGTCAACGGTTTTTTCTTTGTGTAGTGTCTTTTCACTAAACCAGGTGTCAAAATGGATGCCAAAATCCTTAAGATCCTTTTGTATGCCCTTTAAAATAGAGTCAATGGCAAAAGAAGTAAAAAAGGGAAGCGTTTCTGATTCGCTGGTCTTTTCATAATGATTCCCATGTTGAGATAAAATGTGTTGAGCTATCTCATTTATGTATTCACCCTGATAAAAATCGGAGGGAAATGCAACATCTTTTCCCAATAACTGGAGGTAGCGGGTATAAACGGATTTGCCAAGAAGTTCCATCTGGTTGCCCGCATCGTTGATGTAGTATTCCCGGCTGACATCATATCCCACCGCTTTCAGGATATTGGCTAAGGCATCACCCAGGGCAGCCCCTCTGCCGTGTCCTATATGAAGGGGACCTGTGGGATTAGCGCTTACATATTCTATGTTGATTCTCTTCCCTTTACCCAACTGGGATCTTCCATAGTCGTTTCCTTGAAGCGAAATATTTTGGAAAGCTTTTAACCAGCATGACTGTGAAAGAAAGAAGTTAATAAACCCGGGACCTGCTAACTCGATCTTTTCGACGATGTCACTATTCTTAGGGATTTGTTCAATGATAGCCTGTGCTATTTTTCGAGGTGACTTTTTTTCCAGTGGTGCCATGAGCATTGCCACATTTGTTGCATAATCACCATGATCCCTTATCTTGGGTGTTTCTATGGTGAAGGACGGAAACTGTTTTTCAGAGAATAACCCTGATTGTGCACAGTTATCCAGGGCATCTTCAATCAATTGTTTGATGGTCTCTTTTATATTCATTGCGAGTTCATTTCGTT
>CBDTTR010000280.1:0-2580 GCA_965363405.1 uncultured bacterium
ATTCCATGAATTGTCGTTTATAAAAATGGACGGTAGCACAACCATAGCCGAAACAAATGGAACGGTTATAAGCTATCAGGAAAGGGATGTCATTCAGCTAACGATAAGGGACGTAACAGAAAAAAAGGAAATGGAGGCAAAACTTCTCCGATCAGAAAAACTCAAAGCACTGGGAGAATTGGCAGGAGGGGTTGCTCACGATTTTAATAATGTACTGGCAGCTATCATGGGCAGAGCCCAGTTATTAAGAATGAATTCTGAAACGCTCATAGGAGAACAGGGAAGAGAAAAATCTATAGATACGCTGAAAAAAGGTTTGGATATAATTGAGAAAGCTGCTAGAGATGGTGCAGAGACTGTCCGCAGGATACAAGAGTTTTCTCGAAAAGGGAGTAATGATAAATATTTTATGTCTGTTGATATGAACAAGGTTGTAGAAAATGTCCTGGAGATTGCCAAAGTGAAGTGGAAAAACGAGGCTGATTCGAAAGGGATAAAGATTGATGTTCAAAAAATGCTTTCTTCTCTTCCCCCTATAGCAGGGAGTGCTTTAGAACTAAGGGAGGTATTCACGAATCTTATTAATAATGCCATAGATGCCATGCCTCAAGGAGGTAAACTTACTATTAAAACCTTCAAGCAAGATGGGCATATTGCTGTTAAAGTTGAGGATACGGGGATTGGTATTCCTGAAACAATAAGAAATAATATATTTGACCCCTTCTTTACTACCAAAGGTCCTCAATCAGCTGGATTGGGTATGAGTGTCTCCTATGGGATAATCAATCGTCATGGAGGATCCATCACGGTAGATAGTGTTGAAGGTCAAGGGACTTCCGTTGCTATTAAGTTTCCTGAACTTACAAAAACAGGTGAGAATAAAAATCTGGAAGAGAAAGCTAAATGCATATCAAGAGAGCAGAAGAAGTCTAAAATCCTGGTTATTGAAGATGAGAAAGGAGTGCGCTTGCTTTTAGAAGATATTTTGACTGATGTTGGTCATGAGGTTGAAACAGCCTCAAATGGAAGTAAGGGTGTGGAGATATTTAAGGAAAACAGTTTTGATATGGTTTTTACCGATCTTGGAATGCCGGGGATGTCTGGCTGGCAGGTGGCAAAGGAAATAAAGAAGATAAGCAAAAAAACACCAGTGGCATTGATTACCGGATGGGAAGTAAAACTAAATGATTCTGAATTAAAGAAAAGCGGAGTTGATTTAGTAATCAATAAACCTTTCCGGGTTGAACAAGTTACAAGGCTGGTTCAGGATGGAATAGCATTAAGGAATCGGCCTAAAGAAAAGGGTTAACCTTCCTGGTGGGGTAATTAGATATAAGCCGGCAACCACCTTACCCCAATTTACTTTAATTATTGACGATTTACCCCTTTCCCTCTATTCACCTTCCCTAATATTATCTGACAATCAATATGGTTATGCCTATTGTCTCGTATCGTAATTTCCTATACTCATATAAGTAGCTGATTGTCATTGCAAGGAACGAGATCCCTCGCTGTTAATGTGGTAGCTAAGAAACTGTCATTGCGAGGAACACAGTGACGAAGCAATCTCCTCGAAGAAGCCCGGTACAGGCTCCGCAATCTCATAAAAAAAGCCTCATAATATGCTCCGCAATTTTTAGAAATGAGATTGCCACGCCCTTCGGGCTCGCAACGACTTTTTTTAATAAGGTGATAACTCTTGCAAATTTTAACCGAAAATCCTCAAAGTATTTTTCTCATCTCGATCCCCCTTTCCTTTTACGGGATGAATCGATTTTGTTTCGCTGCTGTTTTCTGCGCCTCGCTACGACATCTACTGCAAAATCTGGGTTCAAATGAGGGAAGTATAAAAAAGTTCCTCTTGTATGTCAAACAAATATGATCGTAAGGTGTGCAAATGCACCTGATGTAAAACTATAGAGTTTTAAGCAGGAACTTAAAAAGGTATGGGGCGGAGTTATAAATATTGACAATGAAGACAAGAAAGATTTATAAATGAGGAACAAGTTTAGTTTCATTCTTCGTGGCCTGGCTACAACTGTGAGGAATATCCTGTGAAAAATTTAACAACCCCACATATGGAACGATGCATTGGTTGTCACTCATGTTCACTGGCATGTGCAAGACTGGTACACAAAAATCTGTCCTGGGACACTGCTGGCATTCGCATCGTAACTTCAGGCGGATTATCTACCGGTTTTGAGGCAAAATCCTGCCTCGCCTGCAACCCAGCTCCCTGCGCCATGGTTTGCCCCACAGGAGCATTTTTACAGCGTAAAGGGGGAGGTGTGGTGGTCAAGAAAAACCTTTGCATCCAGTGTGGAGAATGTGCCAAAGCGTGCCCAGTAGACGCAATCTATCTCAGTCCAACAAGTGAACCTTTTGTGTGTATCCACTGCGGACGTTGTGTAACATTTTGCCCCCACCACTGTCTGGAGATGGCGGATGTTCCAATGGGAGCAAACATGGAGGAGGTGATGTCATGATAAGGGACCATTTTAGGATAATGACAGTCGATCTTTCCTCTGGCCGTGGCAGTGTGGTAAAACTGGAAGGTCGCGACAAAGTAGCGGGCGGCAG
>CBDTTR010000281.1:0-2538 GCA_965363405.1 uncultured bacterium
TCTTGACTTTTGGCAGGAGAGCAGGTAAAACGGCTGCAGAGTATGTGAGAGGTGGAATTGAGATAAAGAATTTGAGTTTAGAGCATGTGGTAAAATTCGAAGGAGAGTTAAAAAGTGCAGGCATTGAAAATCCATTAATAGGTCCTATGGTTTTGCCTGACTACACGACGGATCTTGTCAGAGGAAAGCAGTGGACCGCACACTATGAAGGAACCTTGAGGTGATGATATGAAAATACATGAGTTTCAGGCTAAAGAGATTTTAAAGACGTATGGTGTTCCTATCCCTCGTGGAGAAGTAGCTAGAACACCTGCGAAGGCAAAGAAGATTGCTGAAAAGCTGGGTGGGAAGATAGTGATTAAGGCACAGATTCACGCCGGCGGCAGGGGAAAAGGTGGAGGTGTGAAAGTGGTAGACACTCCAGAAGAGGCTTACCAGGCAGCAAAAAAGATCATTAAGATGAATCTGGTTACCCACCAGACAGGGCCTGAAGGAAGGAAAGTAAAGCAGGTGCTGGTTGAAGAAGGGCTTGAGGTTTCAAAAGAGCTATACCTGGGTATAGTAGTTGATCGTGCCCAGGCAAAGCCGGTAATCATGGTTTCAGAAGCAGGAGGGATGGAAATTGAGGAGATTGCTGCCAAATCACCTGAGAAAATACTCAAAGTGTCCGTTGATCCTGCCACCGGTTTTATGGGATTCCACGCCCGCAAGCTAAGCTTTGGCTTAGGACTGGAAAAGGAGCTGAACAAACAGGCCTCAGGTTTCATAGCAAAGCTATATAAGATTTTTATTGAAAAAGATGCCACTTTGGTTGAGATTAATCCACTGGTTATTACTAAGGATAACCACTTGATTGCACTGGATGCTAAAATGACCTTTGATGATGATGCCCTCTTTCGCCATCCTGATATTAAGGACTTTTATGACCCTGATGAACTGGACCATCTTGAAGTTGAGGCATCTCAGTATAGACTAAACTATATTAAACTTGATGGTAATGTAGGGTGTATGGTAAATGGTGCAGGGCTGGCTATGGCAACCATGGATATTATCAAGCTGGCAGGGGGAAGCCCTGCCAATTTTCTGGATGTAGGTGGAGGTGCATCTGCTGAACAGGTAGAAAATGCCTTCAGGATTCTATTGGCAGATGAGAATGTTAAGGTAGTGTTGATTAACATTTTTGGAGGTATCTTACGATGCGATCGAGTAGCAACAGGCATTGTCGAAGCGGCAAAAAAGGTGGAGCTTAAATTACCCATGATTGTGAGGTTGGAAGGGACAAATGTGGAAGAGGGCAGGAAAATCTTAAAAGAATCAGGAATTAAATTTGAAGTGGCTATGAATTTTCGTGATGCAGCAGATAAGGTTGCAGGTATTACAAAAACGATGAGGAATTAAGGGATTGGGAGATTGGTGCGTTTGCGATATGTGATTTGGGATGTGCGATAAAAAAACAAATCCCTCCCATATCTCATATCCCACATCGCACATTAAACTACTGGAAACGACAAAATTAAAATGTCATTGCGAGGAGCGTAAGCGACGAAGCAATCTCATAAGATTGCTTCGCTATCGCTCGCAATGACAGGCTATCGAATGTCAACTTATTTAAGTTGTTCACTATAGTTTCTGGTTTATTTACTCACTAGTGAGAGGTAAAGAAATTATGAGTATTTTAATTGATGAGAATACAAGGGTGGTTGTTCAGGGAATAACGGGAAGCGAGGGAAGCTTTCATACCAGGCAGATGGTATCCTATGGCTCCAGGGTTGTTGCGGGGGTGACTCCGGGAAAAGGAGGACAGGACGTTGATGGTATCCCTGTATTTAATCGAGTGGAAGATGCGGTTACTAATGAGGGAGCTAATGTCTCTTGCATTTTTGTTCCAGCACCGTTTGCGGCAGATGCCATCGTTGAAGCTGCTGATGCAGGCGTTGACCTGGTTGTCTGTATCACCGAGGGCATTCCTGTTTTGGAGATGGTTAAGGTGAGGAGTTACCTTAAAGGGAATGAAACAAGACTTATTGGACCCAACTGTCCTGGTTTGATTAGCCCTGGCAAATGCAAGATTGGTATCATGCCGGGGATGATTCATAAGGAGGGGACAGTTGGTCTTATTTCTCGCAGCGGTACACTCACCTATGAGGTAGTATGGCAACTCACCCAGAGAGGCATAGGTCAGTCAAGCTGTATTGGTATTGGTGGTGACCCGCTGGTAGGTACTTCCTTTGTGGATCTTTTGGGGTTGTTCAATGATGACCCCGGAACGGAGCTCATCATTGTCATTGGAGAGATAGGTGGTACGGCGGAAGAGGAAGCGGGTGAATTTGTAAAAGCGCATGTGAAGAAGCCGGTGGTAGGATTTATTGCAGGCCAAACCGCTCCTCCTGGAAGAAGGATGGGGCATGCCGGAGCCATTATTTCAGGTGGAAAAGGGACCGCTGCAGAGAAGATGGCAGCCTGGGAAAGGTCAGGAATTAAAGTAGCGAATAATCCCGCACTGGTAGGAGAAGTAGCAGCATCCGTTATGAAGTAGTT
>CBDTTR010000282.1:0-2517 GCA_965363405.1 uncultured bacterium
TCAGTTTGGTAAATCCATAAGCCTTCATATAATAAACTATTTCAAAAAAAGGAAGTCAAAGCGTACCTCAACTGAACCTGACCTTGTAAAGGAACCACAAGTTGCATCCACTGAGTTTCCAGAAGCAATCGTAAAAAAAGAGGAATCTACACTGCCCTCAAAAGAGGTAAAGGAGAAACAACAGTTAACGGCAGATAAAAAGGCCGTCAAAGCTCAACTGAAGGACAAGAAAAAAGCAGAAAAAGCAAAACAAAAAGAATGAAACGCCTCAGTATTTCTACTGAGGCGTTAAAAAAACTGGTGCCGGCGGAGAGACTTGAACTCTCATGGGCGTAAAGCCCGCGGGATTTTGAGTCCCGTGCGTCTACCAGTTTCACCACGCCGGCATTTAAGAACTTGCTTAAGCTTAGCTTAAGCAATTGGAATAATGGAGCAATGGGTTATAGAAAATTGAGACAGTCAACAGGTATTAATCAGCATAACCAATTGTGCATATAATTTCAAACGAAAAATCAAATATTATGCTCTCACCGACAACTCTAACTCCTCCAGTTTCTTAATCTCATCTCTCAGCTCCGTTGCACGTTCAAATTCCAATTCTTTTGCTGCTGAGATCATCTCTTTTTTCAACTTTTTAACTTTTTTAGGAATTTCATTTATAGAAATGTACTCTCCTTCTGCCTCTTGCATAATAGAAACCGTATAGTGGTCCGCTTCATATACAGATCCTAAAATGTCCTGTATCGACTTTTTGATAGTCTCCGGGGTTATCCCATGTTTTTTATTGAACTTCTTCTGCAACTTTCTGCGGCGATTAGTCTCATCAATTGCCCTTTTCATAGACTGAGTAATGGTATCAGCAAACATAATCACTCTGCCAGAGACATTCCGCGATGCCCTTCCACAGGTCTGAATGAGGGATCTTGCTGACCTTAAAAAACCCTCCTTGTCCGCATCCAATATTGCAACCAGAGAAACTTCTGGCAGGTCCAATCCTTCCCTTAAAAGGTTAATGCCAATGAGAATATCAAATGTGCCCAATCTCAGGTCTCTTATAATCTCCACACGTTCCAGGGTATCAATATCTGAGTGGAGATATTTCACCCTAAGCCCAAGATCAGCATAGTAGTCTGTAAGGTCTTCAGCCATCCTCTTGGTCAGAGTTGTTACCAGTGTTCTCTCCTTCTTTTGTATCTGTTCTCTCACCTCGTCCAGGAGGTTATCCACCTGGTGAGTGGCAGGCTTTACCTCAATTTTGGGGTCAAGCAATCCTGTAGGTCTTATAATTTGCTCAACTACTTTTCCGTGACATTTCGCTACTTCATATTCACGAGGGGTTGCCGAAACATAGATTGCCTGCTTTACCATCTGCTCAAACTCTTCAAATCTAAGTGGTCTATTGTCAAGGGCAGAAGGTAAACGGAAACCAAACTCTACCAAATTTTCCTTCCTTGAACGGTCACCTCGATACATCCCATTTAATTGGGGAATCGTAATATGGCTTTCATCAATAAAGAGGAGAAAGTCAGAAGGAAAGTAATCAAGCAATACTGCCGGAGGCTCTCCTGGTTTTCGGCCATCCAGATGACGAGAGTAATTCTCTATACCGGTACAGTAGCCGATCTCTTCCATCATCTCCAAATCAAAATTGGTTCTCTCTCTGATACGTTGTTCTTCAAGCAACTTGTCCTGGGAAAGAAGTTCTTTTATTCTTTGCTTGAGCTCTTCTCGAATAGACTTCATTGCACTTTTCAGATTTCCCCTGCCTGTAACATAATGGCTGTTAGGATAGATGGGAATTTTATTCAATTTTCTTAAGGTTTTTCCTCTTAATGGATCAATCTCTGCAATTGAATCTATGGTATCACCAAAAAATTCTATCCGAATAGCCTTGTCCTCTTCATAAGCTGGAAATATCTCAATTACATCTCCCCTTACTCTGAATGTACCGCGAGAAAAATCATAATCATTCCTCTCATACTGTATCTCTACCAATCGACTCAGGATTTCATCTCTTGACACCTCTGCCTGATTTTGGAACAACACCAGCATACCCTTGTACTCTTCTGGTGAACCCAAGCCATAGATACAGGAAACACTTGCCACAATGATAACATCCCTTCTCTCAAGAAGAGAGTGTGTTGCAGAATGCCGCATTTTATCAATGGTATCATTAATGGAAGCATCCTTTGCAATGTAGGTATCCGTGGAAGGCAGGTAAGCTTCTGGCTGGTAGTAGTCATAATAACTGACAAAATATTCCACTGCATTATTAGGAAACAGCTCCTTAAATTCTCCATAGAGCTGTGCAGCCAGAGTTTTATTGGGAGCAATAACCAGGGCAGGTCTTTGTACCTGTTCTATTACTTGAGCCATAGTAAAGGTCTTACCAGAACCGGTGACACCAAGAAGCACCTGGTGTTTTTCCCCACGCTCTAATCCTCTACTCAGTCTCTCTATAGCCTGTGGCTGATCGCCCTGAGGTTTAAAATTAGTGACGATATCAAAAGGGGGCAT
>CBDTTR010000283.1:0-2513 GCA_965363405.1 uncultured bacterium
TTCATAGTAGCACAAACAGACCCCAAACTCCAACTATGAATCAATAATGATTTTTTTCTCATCTCTTACAAAGCTTACCTGTTTTAATATTTTTCCAGCCTTATATTTTTACGTCTTGTTACATTCTCTCTTATGATCAAATTTGTGGTAAAGACTATCCTCGCAATCTGGAGGAATTTTACCGTTTTTTTTCAGATTAGAAGGGTTGTTATTATATCTGGAACGTCTCCTCTGGACGAATGGCTTTCAAACAAACCGGACGTTGACCGAGGTTAAGCTAATTGAATACCCCACTCGCATTATTATTCGAGCAATCCCCTCAATGCCTGCGGCGCTGCAGCCGCCTTGCCGACGTAAAGTAAGCGAATGAGAGTAGTCGGTCTAAAAAGCGCCGTCTGCGGTTGCCGCTTAATTATTCTCAAAGGTAGTGGAGCCCTGCAATAGCTAAGGCAATGGAGGAAGAGGAGGACTTTAAGGAACTGGTGAAGGAAATGATTGATGGGGTTTTGGCATTGATTGAAGAAACAGAATAGATTTTCCGATTTTGATAAACATTTTAAAAGGCAGGGTTTTGGCTCTGCCTTTTGTTCTACATATTGTATGTCAATAATTGAGTTCAATAATCAACATAACTACCATAAACGAACAATCCCAACTGCTGTCCTTCCATCTCACATTAGCATATCAAGTACACACTCACTATAACAGTCCAGCCAAGCAATTTGGACCCCACATATTACAAGCAAAAGAAAGCTATCGTTAATCCTGAGTCAATCTGATCGGATTAGCAAACAATACGGGCCCCTTACCTCATGATTGCCAGCCAATAGATTTCCGGCATCCCCCATGCCCCCCAGCTGAGATATCCCGTAAACCCCTTTTCAAAACACCAGCCAGTTTAACGAAAACCATTTTCGCTGACAATTTCATCCACCGTTGTTTTTACTAAGTTTTCTGTTAAGTGGACTTCGTCCAGAGATTGCAAAGCGTGCAACTTGACATATAAAGAGTTAGAATTTATTCAGTGCTTATCTTTTCCTGGTTCTCATCCTGATTTTTTTTCGTAACGCATGAGGATTATCCATCTACTATATTAAGATGTTTTTTGAGCAATAAAAGATGAATATTTGGCACACCCTTTGCTAAAATTGGCACTGGCATTGAAGGCTAAATATAAAAAGTGATTGAAAATCAACGTGATAAGATGTGGCAAGGTTCTTGCTGTTCATTCCAACCTACAAGTTGATAACTTTTTCATTTTTTTTCCTCCAAGGGGGAGTGATGGCAAATCATCATTCCCCTTTTTAATTGGCGGGAAGGTCGCTCCTTGAATAACCAGGTTTTATGATAAAAAGTTGACTTGATGACTAAAAAGTGTTTTTTTAATGAGAGTAGTGCCTGAAAGAATCTTTGGGGGGTAAAGTGATGGGCTTTACTTGCGGTGTTATTGGATTACCTAATGTTGGAAAATCTACTATCTTTAATGCACTCGCTTCAGCTCAGGTGCAAGCCTCGAGTTACCCTTTTTGCACCATTGATCCCAACAAGGGAATGGTTGCTGTGCCAGATGAGCGTCTGTATAAGATTGCAGAAATCATCCATCCTTCTAAGGTTACCCCTACCCATATCGAGTTCCTGGATATAGCTGGGTTGGTGAAAGGAGCGAGTAAAGGTGAAGGACTGGGAAATCAGTTTTTAGGACACATTCGCACTGTGGATGCAATCGCCCATGTTGTCCGTTGTTTTAAGCAAGAGGAAGTATCCCACATTTATGGTTCGCTGGACACAAGGAGAGATGTGGAGATTGTTAATACCGAACTGATCCTGGCTGATCTGGAGACCCTGGAGAAAAGAATGGGAAAGGCAGAAAAGCTTTTGAGGGTTGGCGATAAAAAGGCAGAAGCAGAAATGCATGTTTGCCAGAAGGTGAAGTCCTGGTTAGAAGAAGGGAAACCTGCAAGAACATTGCAAAGTGAGAAAGATGAGATGCGGATAGTAAAAGACCTGTCTTTGCTTACCTTAAAACCTGTTGTTTATGTGGCAAATGTGGATGAAGAAGATTTGAAAGAAAAGAGTCACTCGACAATAGTTAAGCAAATAGCTGAACAGGAAAAAGCAGGGTTGGTGATTATCTGCGGGGATATGGAGTCAGAGATTGCTTTGTTAGAGGATGAGGAAGAAAAAAAGGAATTTACGAAAGATCTTGGATTGGAAGAATCGGGTTTGCTAAAATTGGTAAAGGCAGGTTATGGACTTCTTAAACTGATTACCTTTTACACGACAGTTGGTCCTGAACTGCGGGCATGGACTCTCCTGAAGGGAACGGCTGCACCACAGGCCGCAGGGAAAATCCATTCAGATATGGAACAGGGGTTCATAAAAGCCGAAATTGTTTCATATGTTGATTTTATTAAAGCTGGATCCCTAACAGCAGTTAAGGAAGAAGGACATCTTAGACTGGAGGGCAAGGACTATATCATTCAGGATGGAGATATTGCCCATTTTAGATTTAG
>CBDTTR010000284.1:0-2510 GCA_965363405.1 uncultured bacterium
CATCCTAACAGAAAGGGGGCTCTTATGCGAATCGCTATGCTTTCATGGGAATCTCTTCATTCCATCAGTGTTGGTGGTGTATCAGCAGTAGTTACTGAAATGGCCGCAGCCATGGAAAGAAAGGGTCACGAAGTCCATATCTTCACCAGAATGGGTGAAGGACAATCGGAGTACCAACTAATTGATGGAGTTCATTACCACCGATGTCCTTTCAATCTCCAACCTGATTTCATTGATGAAGTCAATGATATGTGTCGCTCTTTTGTGCACCATTTCTTCCAGACAGAAGATTTTATCGGTCACTTTGATATCATTCATGCCCATGATTGGCTATCATCCAACGCAGCTGTTTGGATCAAGCATGGAAGAGGGAAGAAGGTTGCACTTACCATCCACTCGACCGAATACGGACGTTGTGGCAACAACTTCTGGGGAGGGGCTTCCGCACGTGTGAGAGATCACGAAAGGCATGGCACCTATTGTGCTGATCGAGTAATGACAGTGTCACACGCCTTAAAAAATGAAATCATGTGGATGTACAATGCGCCTGATTGGAAAGTACGAGTTGTCTATAACGGAATTAACTGCCACAATTTTGATGGGTGGCTCAATCCTGCTGAGGTGAAAGCTGCTTATGGAATTGGGCCCGTGGATCCGACCGCCCTTTTTGTTGGGAGAATGGCTTACCAGAAGGGACCCGATTTATTAATCGAATCCATCCCTTTCATATTAAACTATTACCCGGATGCCAAATTCGTTTTTGTGGGAGACGGGGATATGCGTCATAGTGTTGAAAACCAAGCCTGGTCTCTTGGGGTATCTCATGCTACCAGGTTTTTAGGCTATCGATCCGGGCAGGAACTCGTAAACATCTACAAAGCCTCCGATGTTGTATGTGTACCAAGTAGAAATGAACCATTTGGTATTGTGATTTTAGAAGCCTGGAGTGCAGGGAAACCGGTAGTGGTTAGCTGTAATGGCGGCCCTTCGGAATTTGTCTGGCATGAAGTTGATGGACTCAAAATATATGATTATCCTGAATCAATTGCCTGGGGCATTGGTAACATGTTTAAAAATTTTGAACATGCACGCTGGATGGGAAGGAATGGAAGGACTGCTGTAGAAAGCTCCTTTTCCTGGGACAATATTGCCGACCAGGTATTAAACATATATCAAGAGTAACTGAAATAACTGCTAAAAATCTTGTGGATTGGCTTCTAAGAGATGAAATGAGCTGTTATTTATCCGGGGTGATGCATAGCTCCCGGAAACATATGATAATACGAAGTAAGCTCGTCACTTCTTAATGGAAGCAGAGCACTTGTTGCACGGATGCTCTTGTAAATGGGGAACAAACAATCCGAAAGAAGCAGAATGTGGGTCTAGAACTTAAAAAAGAGAAAGTCGAACACACTAAGAAGTCCCTGGAACCTTTTAGCAAAAAATATATCCCTGACAATCCTCTGGCAAAAAAGACGAGAGGTGCAAAGAGCTCTACTAAACCAAGTCAAGTTGTACAACTTGAAGAGAGCCGGATTGTACTGATGGACATTGATCCCTATAGTTTACATGCTTATTGGGAAATTGCCAATATAGATAAAAAGAGAGTCCTAAAACAATTCGATGAATCTTCTAAACCACCAAGACAAATCATCAGAGTTTATGACGTTACCTATATCCGCTTTGATGGTAAAAATGCCCACAGTTATTTTGATATTGAAATAAACAGAAACAGGGGGAACTGGTATATCGACCTTTGGAGTTTCCATAAATCACTCTGCGCAGAAATTGGCATGAAATCATCCCTCGGGGATTTTCATCCCATTGCCCGCTCCAACTTTATAGATACCCCCAGAGCTTATCAATCTTCTTCTGATGAAGAACGGTGGATGAGAGTTTCAGGAAATTATGAGGAAATTTCAATGCTCCCTGCAAAACCCCAGAAAGGGAAAGGCAAACCTGAAGAAACCTCTTCTATCCCCTCACCCATGAAGGAAGTCGAGTCAGAGGACACCTACCCATCTGCAGAAAAAGAACCTCTAATGGAAAAAACGTTTCTAAAAAAACATTCTATACCCACCCCCCAACAATCTTATAAGGAGGGCATAGAACCTGAGAGGGGATTAATCAAAGCACAAGCAAATGGCTCATACGAAAAGAAGGCAACCAAGGCAGACATGAAGGCCAGCACTCCTAAAAATGTTGTGCAAGATCACAATAGCAAGTTGCAATTTATGTCTAGTCGTAAAGCAGTAAACACGGAAACTCCTCTTAGCAAGAGCCCACACCATGAAAGAGTTGCTTCCTCCAAAGAAGACTTCAGAAAGAGACTTTTCCCTGAAATTGATACACACTATGGCAGTGATATAAGGTGGGAAAAAGAACTAAAGGGAAAGAGAAAGAAATAGATTGATTTATCCGATGCGATTGGCAAAAATTGATTGCTGGATATAACTAGTGCCTGAACGAAAAGTTATGTTCAGGCCAAATCCGAATATCGAAATCCGAAA
>CBDTTR010000285.1:0-2493 GCA_965363405.1 uncultured bacterium
CGGGGATTGGTATTCCTGATACCATAAGAGACAGAATTTTCGATCCCTTCTTTACAACCAAAGGTCCTCAATCAACTGGATTGGGTATGAGTGTCTCCTATGGTATAATCAACCGTCATGGAGGCACGATTAAAGTAAAAAGTGTTGAAGGTAATGGAACTTCTTTTACTATACAACTTCCTCTATCCAGGGAAACAATAGAAGGAAGGGGAGAAGAAAAACCCATAATAGGGAAGTCCAAAAAAGCCAGAATTCTGGTTGTTGAGGATAAGGAGGAAGTGTGTGAGGTTCTCAGAGATATTCTGGTTAATGACGGTCATGAGGTTGAAACTGTTCCTAATGGCAGTGAGGGCGTGAAGTTGTTTAAGAAGAAAGATTTTAATCTGGTGTTTACCGATTTGGGAATGCCCAGGAAGTCTGGATGGCAGGTGGCAAAGGAAGTAAAGAAAATAAATAAAAACACACCAGTGGCGTTGATTACCGGATGGGAAGTAGAACTGGACAGATCTAAGTTGAGGAAAAGCGGGGTGGATCTGGTGGTCAATAAGCCCTTCAAAGTCGATCAGGTACTGCGATTGGTTCAGGAAGGGATGGAACTTAAAAGAGTTCCAAGAGGTGTAAAGAGAAAATAGGAATTCTTGATGGATATTAAAGAAGCCAGGAACATTGTCAATGACAAGGTTAAAAGTCTTCCCACATTGCCGGATGTGATTCATAAAGTTTTGTCTCTTGTGCAGGGTGAGGATGCTACGGCAAAAACTCTTGGCGATTTGATTTCTTATGATCAGGCTATTTCAGCACGATTGCTGAAAGTGGCTAACTCGGCCTATTATGGGTTTATGAGGGAGATTGCAACGGTCCAGCATGCAATTGTTGCCCTGGGGTTTCGGGAGGTTAAAAGTCTGGTTTTGGGTATAACCGTATTCGATGCGATGAAAAAATCGAGTCGAGAAAAATCCATTATGCGCAAACAGTTTTGGATGCATTCGATCGGATGTGCCCTGGCTGGACAAATCATCTGCAAAAAGGTGGAAGGAGTTGATGCAGATATTGCTTTTACATCCTCTATTCTGCATGATATTGGCAAACTGGTATTGGATGGCTTCTTTACCTCAGAGTACGAAGGAGTATTAGAAAAGGTTAAAAAGAATGGTATTAGCATGGTTGAGGCAGAGAGTGAAGTGATGGGTTTTACTCACGCAGATGTAGGAGGATGGCTCTGCGAGAGATGGAAATTCCCTCTGACTCTAGTCTCTCCCGTTAGTTTCCATCATCAATTAGAAAAAGCGGATGTGGATTCTGTTAAAGTAACGTCGGTTACTCACCTGGCAGATGTTCTGTGCAAACGGTCCCATATTGGAAGTGGTGGGGATGACAAGATTCCTCCTGCTCACCCCCTTGCCATGGAGCATCTTGAGTTCAAAGAGGATGATCTGGATAAAATAACCGAGGAACTTCAAGAGGAAGAGGAGAAGGTAAAGGCATTCCTTAGTGCTATTCAGTAGGTAAGAATATATGATAGATCAGAAAGAAAATCCTGGGAATGATATACTCCGATCAGCCAAAGAACTGGACTCATGTGCAGAAGTTTTACGTGATGCTAGTTTTCTTTTTGAGGAAAAGATAGAAGAATTATCACTCTTGAGCAGGATTGGAAACATTGTAAGTTATATCTTTGACCAGGAAGTGTTTTATCAAAGGCTTGTGGATATTCTGCTGGAAGAGACAAATGCAGAAAACTGTTCGTTTATGCTAATGGATGCTGATTCTAAAGAATTGGTCCTCAAGATTGCAAGGGGAAGAAATGATGAAGGTACATTCTTTGATCATCCAGGAGGTTCAGGGACGACTTTCTCCCTGGGAGAAGGAATTGCAGGGAAAGTAGCTCTTAATAAAAAAACATTTTTAATCGATAATGCGGTGGGGGATAAGCGTTTTGAAGCAAGAGAAACCCGTTTTCCTATTGGATCACTGCTATGTACTCCACTTATCTTTCGAGGAAAGATTTTGGGCGTCATCAACCTGAGTCATACCCAGCCGTATGCCTTTGGTGAAAACAAAAGAAGAGTGATGGAATTGCTTTGTGCTTTTGTGAGCTCCCTCATTGGTAGTGCGATTGATTATATTAAAATGAAAGACCAGGAAAAATTCAGAGCCATGTTCGAGGGAGTTAATCTTTCCATTCTTCTCCTCGATTCCAAAACGAGTAAAATCGTTGATTGTAATAGCCATACTGAAGAATGGCTTGGTTATGGTAAAAAAGAGCTCATAGACATAGAAGATTTCTTTTGCATGCTTTCTAATCAATGCCGAGAAGAAACAAAGAAGATGTTGAATGGGATAATTGAGAAAAACAATTCAGAATTCCATGAATTGTCGTTTGTAAAAAAGGACGGTAGCACAACCATAGCCGAAACAAATGGAACAGTTATAAGCTATCAGGAAAGGGATGTAATTCAGTTAACGATAAGGGACGTAACAGAAAAAAAGGAA
>CBDTTR010000286.1:0-2448 GCA_965363405.1 uncultured bacterium
TCCGGAAATCTCCAGTTGAATGCCCTGATGAAATTATTAACAATACTGGATTCCCACTTGCACGGGAATGACATGTTTTTACAATCGGTTCCATCCTTTCCTGTCATCCCTGCGAAACTTGTCCTCGACTCTGATCGGGGAGCAGGGATCCAGGAACTGATGGACAACTTGAGTATTGTAGATAAGCAGATTAATTTTTTCTTCCCTCTAATTATCTTTCCCCAAAATAAAGAGTTGCAATTTTATCTCTATATACTATAAAGAGTGCCTGGAAGAGAAACGGTTATAAGGGTCTTAGGATGCCTAAATCGCCCAAAGCAAAAGGGTTCGCCCCACCAGGAAAAAAGTCTCGCCATTTATGGCGAGATGAAAAAAGCAATGTGATTTATCGGGGTTTAATGTCCCGTACAGACTTGCTATCGGGGTTTACTCTTACAGAATTGATGATAGTTGTGGCTATTATGGCAATTCTGGGAGCGATCGCTACACCAACAATACTCTCTCAATTACCTGACTATAGACTCAAGGGAACTGCCAGAGAAATCTCTTCCACCTTACAATATGCCAAGATGAGTGCAGCCTCCACAGGGAAAGAATACAGGCTACAGTTTATTCTCGACACCTCTCCCCAACGGTATCAGCTTCAGCAGGGAAATCTTTTTAGCAAATCGGATTGCTGGACGAATATCCGCAGTTTTCAAGACATACCCCAACAGGTACGAATCGACCATACAACTGATTATAAAGGATCACACCAATCGGGTATTGGTATTATTGCCTTTAATCCTACAGGTACTGCCTCTTCAGGGGGGATATATTTGGAAAACAGTAAGGGAAAGCACTACTCAGTCAAGGTCTCTTCCTCTACTGGAAGAATAAGAATAGATGATAAGTGGTAGGGAATATAGGGATTAAGGGATTAATTAAATGTTGCGGGTTACGAGTTGCGGGTTGCGAGTTGTAAATTTAGGAATTCAAATGTCCCAGGCACAAAATCTAAAATAAATTAATCAGGAGATTGAGGATTTGAGAGAATTCCCAAATTTGCAAAGCAATATGAATCATTTTCCGTGCATAATGAGTGAAAAGGGTTTTACCCTCATTGAGATCCTGATTGCTATGGTGATTTTAGGAATCGCTTTTATGGGTCTGGCTAATTTGCAAATATCCTGCATTAATTGCAATAGTAATTCCTGTTGCTTAACGAAAGCCGTTATTCTGGCTCAGGATAAGATGGAAGAGCTAAAAAGCCTGAATCCTGATCACCCTGATTTGTCTGATCCAAATCCGGGAAATAATGATAACTTAAGGCAGTCAATTGATTCTCAGGATAGTGACCATAGAGAAGACAAAATAGATATAAAGGGAGAAAGCAGTAAAACAATTCAAGATTTAAACTATGATTCTTATACACGTATCTGGAATGTGGCTAACAACACCCCTTTTTCTGGAAGGAAAACCGTGGTGGTTATTGTGACCTGGGAATCTGGTCGTAAGAGTGTTGTTATTTCTTCCGTGATTTAACTTTGACGTCTTAGTAAAAAGTCTCTTTTCCCCTCCTCTGGTGGGAGGGGATTAAGGGGAGGGGGTGAAACCACTTTAAATATCATTGCTTTACGCCCTCACCCCAACCCTCTCCCATCAAGGGAGAGGGAGTGTTTTCAACCTTGAAACTATGAGAACATATTATAAAAAGCTGCAAAAAGGGTTTACTCTGGTTGAGTTAATGATTGCAGTGGCTATAAGTAGCATTGTTTTAACATCTGCCTACCAAATGTTCATAGGACAGAGGCAAACTTATTCATTACAGAATGAAATTGCACAAATGCAGCAAAATGTGAGAGCCAGCGAGCATATGATGGTAAGAGAGATCAGAATGGCTGGCTATGAAGTTTCAGATATATATGTGGGGGGCGATGTTCCCGGTGAACCTTTTTCTGATGGAGTAAAAAATGCCTTTGAGGAAGCAACATCTCAATCGATTGCTTTTACCTCAGATGTAGATGGTGATGGTGAAATGGAAACAATCAGATATTCTTTGAAAAAGGATTCTCTTGTGAGAGAAAGTTGGAGATGGGATGCTCTCGGGGGAAAGTGGAAAAAAAGTGGTGGAGCACGATCAATGTCTGAGAACATTGAAGATTTGCATTTTTGCTATTGGATCTTAGCAGACGATGAAGGGTTGAACAATAATCAGGATGATGATGGAGATTCATATGTGGATGAAGAGGGTGAACTTCTTTTTACTAACCAACCAAGTAAAGAAGAAAGGGAGAATATCAGGATTGTTCGATTAACCTTGACCGCCAAAAGTACAAGACCAGACCCTCACTACATTCATCCTGTTCATGGTGACCACTTTAGAAGAACAACCCTTTCCTCAATTATAAACCCAAGGAATATGGGGCTGTGAATTTAGGGATTAAACGATTGCGGATTTCGGATTGC
>CBDTTR010000287.1:0-2430 GCA_965363405.1 uncultured bacterium
ACACAGGATAAGATAATGATAAAATTTAGAAACTGTATTTTTGTCTTTGGATTGTTTACTCTCGTTTCATCTCTCGCATTTTTCTCTCCAAATAGTGGGGGCAAAGCTCAGAGTGAAGAAAACACCATTAAAAATGCTCCCACCTCATCTCCTATTCCTCAGAAAGCAGAAAACGCACCACCGAGTACGTGCAAAAGAATATAAGAAAATTTTTGAACTACGTATCATGCAGGAAGGCAAGGGCAAATTTCTGCCTGTTCAAGGCCTGCATTGATCGTCAAGCCACTTTTTTAAATCCCAATTCGAGAGAGGAGCAACGCCAAGCGACTTTTTCCACACCTCTTCGCTTTCCATGCAGAGATAGATGAAAATATTTGAATCATAACTTTTGATCCATTCAACCATTTTTGTATACATCTCAATCCTTATCGGCTTAAAATATCTCATCTTACCATCAAGTCCCCTGATGAACTCCTGGTAAAGTATACCGCTTTCAGGATATCTCTTCTTGATAATAGGCTTAAGTTTAGGGATGAATCTAAAACATCCCAGACTTATCCAGCAAATAGATTCAGTCTCAATAGTTCGAAATAGTTTTTCAAGTACCTTCTTATAGTCACTCTCCCAACCAGGGTAATAGATTAGAGGGTCAAAATGAAATCCAAGTTTATACCCCCACTTTTGGCATTGGTAAGCAGCCATGACGCGATCATCAAGAGAGCATGCACTCTTTTCTTCATTTCTGATAACAGGTTCCGCATTAAGCGACCAGGAAACGATGGTTTTGCCTTTATGCTTAAGTCCTTCAAGATTTTCTATGATATTAGTTTTGGTTTTTAATTCCAGGAATGCATTCGATCGACTCGCAAAGTAGGGAACAACTAAACGGGTAAATGAGGTGAGGTGATCCAGGATAAGGCTGTCCGTGTATTCACCGGTCCCTATCCTGTATGTAGTTTTTGGGTGTTGACTGAGTACTTCATCAAGTTCCTTAAACATTTCATTAGTATTCGTATAGAGCACCATAAAGGGGTTGTTTAGATAAGCTTGCAAAATACAGTATGTACAATTGAGATGGCAGTTAGTAGCAACATTGAGAATTTTGTATAAACAGCAAAGATAGTTTTTTGTGCCAGGACAGGGCTCAAAGAATCTCCCTTTGTTCTTACACAAAAGGAGTGTTTTTTGACTGTTAAACCAGAAGTCCTGAGCTCGTTCAACGGGAAGTGGCTTTACCCGATTGATATAATCCACAGGAATTCCTCTCAACCGTTTAATAACAGTTTTGGTCAATGGCAGGTCTCTTATCGATTTTTCAACAAGAATCTTCTTGGGACGGTATCTTTCCACCAGGATTAACCTTCTATGATGTTGATTAGCGGACGGTCATTCAGTAGAGATTCAAGTTCTTGCAACCTTTTTTTTAATCCATTCAGGTCTTTAAAGTGGAGGCTTAAATGGTAGTGGTCCCCCTCAAAGAAAGGCGGAGCTTTGAGGGAAACTCCAGGGGAGAGCTTTAGCTTTCTAATGTTATGATTGAATTCCTTTTCCTTTTCTGTGAGTTGAGGGTATCTTAATTCCCTCAAATATTTCCGTATGGTTTCACCTCTTTGGTGTTGGTTTAATTTTTCATTTTTAAAAACAGAGCTTATTTTTTGCATGCCTATAACATTTTCTACAGACAGATTCTCCCTCATGGCTATTTCTGAGACATACTCTAAAACTTCAATCTGTTTACTTACACTCAGCTTAAGAATTACAAAGAGCTTACCGAGAGTCCTTCTACTTGCACGATCCATCTGAGAAAGCCTTATTGCAGTATGTTCACTAATCCTTCCTTCAAGAATAGCCGTTTGTATTCCCTTTTCTAACTTGCATAGTGGTTTGAAGACTTTGAGTTGGGTAATATGAGGCTGTAACTTAAGGGCAGGTAAAAAGTTATCTACAATTTCCTCTTCTGTGTAATATTTTTTAAGTTTATTTATGGCTATAGACTTTTCAATAGGGTTAAACTCCCGATGGGAAACATTATCATAGATGTTTAATAGAAGGCATTCTTCATCATTTTTCCCGGAAGGAAGTACAGCGCATCTGATTGAAGAAACGCCAAGCTTTTTTAAGGCGAGTACTCTTTTATACCCACAGACAATTTGATAGGTGGCATCAGACTTTTTGCGCACTACTGGCGGGTTGAGTAACCCCACCCGCCTAATGGATTGTTTTAATGGATGAATATCATAACCATAACTTAACAGAAAAGTTTTATCTTTAAAATCCAGGTTTTTCAGGCAAATCCTCTTGGCTTTCAAGCCCATAAAAGGAATTTTAATTTTAGACACGGATGGGCACCTCAGAACTTTACCTCATACATGGAATGATAAAGCAAAAAGTGACTTAAGTGTTAAGTGAACTAAAGTGCCTAAAGTTTTT
>CBDTTR010000288.1:0-2391 GCA_965363405.1 uncultured bacterium
CAGGTTACCATGCCATGTTTCTTGCTTTGGATAAAACACCAGGAGATGGTAAACGAAAGTTGTGGTAGTGAGATTACACACATTTTTTGTGAGAGGTTCAAACTTTTTTGCTCATTTTAGGTGCCTCAAGAGATTGTAACAACTAATCTTGCCTCTTCGTGATAACCGTTGACAGCTTAGCCATGTCCGCAGCTTTCACCATCTTCATCTTCTCTTGTAGCTGTTCCGGTATCCCTGGTATACTGAGCAGATAATCCATGACCATATTGATATAATCATACATCCCTGCTTCCATTTCATCAACAACGGGTGGGTATTTTTTTGATAAGTCGAATAAGAAATCAATTTCATCTTGGCTAAAGAAGCGGAGGAAGACCGTTCTTTTTATATAATCAGCCATCCTTTGAGGATTCCGGTTCCACTCAAAAAACGAATCCCACCAATGAGCATAAGCTCTAAAACCTTCTTTGCCCTTGAGTTCATCTTCCATGAATTGCCCTGCCATATAACCACACATGGTGGCACCTTGGTATAGACACTCTGCAAAGGCAGCTGCATCACCTACCAGAAGAATGTTACCGAAATAGGGAGTTTTGATAGGAGTAAATATTTCAACAATGGCAGCGCTTTTCTCTTCAATCCTGGCATTTTTAAACCACTTAGCATAGGGGCTCTTTTTGGTAAAAAACTCAATAATGTTATGAGCAGTAGATCCTGGCAGCGCTGACATGGTCTCGATGCGGTATGCATCTTTTCCCCGGGGGCTAGGAACTAAAATAATACCCCCTCGTTGACCTATATTGTTTTCCCCAGTGGCGTATATATCCCCACGATCCAGAGGGCAATCAATATTGGTCATTTCATGCTCGATAGTTGGTCCTTTACCAAAACGAATACGATCCTTGTTTAGTCCCAGATTTCTGGTAATCCTGGATTGTAGACCATCTGATGCGATAAGCTTTCTACAGGTTTTAATAAAGGTTTTTCCCTTCGTTCGCAACGTTACTTCTACCCCACCCTTAATCTCCTTTGCTCTTAGTGCAATGGTGTTGGTCATGAAAGGAACGCCCACTTTTCTCGCTCTCTTATAAAAATCAGAGAGCCAGGTGGTAGGATTAAAAAGGTGATAGAGTGGCTTTTTCTTCGCAGTTGCCTGAAAGTGACTGCCTGAATTTGAAATGATGTGGGTGTGGTGGATTCCCTCCATAGGGCTTGAGTATTCAAGAGAGAAACCACATTTAGTGTAGATAATCTTGGTTTTCCCTTTCAGGGGCTCAAGTTGAATATATTCACCATTCATCTTCTGGCCATCGACGAAAAAACCAGAGGCGGATCGTAGATTTACATCAAGCCTTGGCTTCTTGTCTATGCCGACCACATCGATACCTTTTTCTTTGAGTTCAGATGCTGCCATGAGTCCTGCAGGACCACATCCTACTACAATTACATCATAATCAAACATTATCCTTTACCCCCTTGAAAAACTTATAAACTTCCCTTTTAATTATTCCGACCGGTCGGTCTATTTGGTCTTTAAAAAAACACCTTTCTACTCTTTTTTCATATTTTGGAGTGTATTATCAATATGGAATGAATGCTGTTCAGCAACATCAAAATCAGGATCAACTGAAAAATAGGTGAAATAGACACCCATGAACAAAAAATAAATAGCACGGGCAGCCTTTTCAGAATCAATCTCTTTAAAATTGCCCGTTTTTATACCTTCTTCAACCAAGTTTTTAAAAGTACTGACACAGTCTTTGTAAAACCCAGTCATAATTTTTCTGATTTCTGCATCTCTTGCACCTTTGGAAAGAAACTCAAGACAAAACCTGTAAAACCCTTCGTTTCGTTTAAGAATTTGCCCAGCTTCCCTTACGAGGGTTCGGATACGCTGCTCAGGTGTATCCTCCTCTTTCATATATGACTTCATCTCATTAAAATATTTGTTAACCCGGTAGCGAAAAAGATTTAGAAAAAGCTCCCTTTTCGAACCAAAATAATGGTACATCCCTCCTTTGCTGATATGTGCTTTCGCTGCGATATTTTCCATGCTAGTGGCAGCATATCCTGTTTCATTGAAGCATTGCAAAGCTGCTTCAAAAATGTCTTCTATGCGTTTTTCTTTTTTAAGTTCTATATTCTGCATGGTAATTAATTGAATTTATTCCTCAACCGACCAGTCGGTAGAACTTAATATAATTTTTCTGTGTTGTCAAATAAAATTTGCTAATTGAAAAGATTTGACACTAAAATATACCAGTGTCAATGAAGATCGGAACCTTTAGAGGGGAGGTTGATTCCGATGGTGGCCCTGGTTATTGGATGATAAGGGGAAGCTACGCATTGCAGGTTACCATGCCATGTTTCTCGCTTTGGACAAAACACAAG
>CBDTTR010000289.1:0-2364 GCA_965363405.1 uncultured bacterium
ATCCAGAAGTTATTGAAAAAATAGCCCTGGGGACCAGTAAAACACCCTGAATAATTATCAAGCATGGAACAAAAGAAATTTACAACATAATATTTGTTGACACACAAAAAAGATTTTCATATACTTTTGTCACAAAAAAGGGACTTCTTGTCCAATTCAATTCTAAAATATCAATCGTAGAATCCTTGTAAGGGAAAATCTCTATGAGTATCTTATCGGTCATCGGTAATACTCCACTTGCCGAACTAGTTGGATTAAATGGAAATCCTAAGGTAAAGATTTTGGGTAAACTTGAGGGAAATAATCCGGGGGGATCTGTCAAAGATCGTCCAGCTTATTACATGATAAAAAAGGCAGAAGAATCTGGTGAGCTGACAAAAGATAAAATTATCCTTGAACCTACCTCGGGGAATACAGGAATTGCCCTTGCAATGATTGGAGCTGCCAAGGGATATCGAGTCAAACTGGTTATGCCGGGATGTGCCAGTATAGAGAGGCAGCATATTTTGAAGGCCTTTGGTGCAGAAGTTGTTCTCTCACCTTCAAAGGAAGCAACCGATGGCGCGATCAGGATGGCACACAAGCTCCTTCAAGAATCTCCAGATATGTACTATATGCCTAACCAGTTCGACAATGAAAACAACATCCTATCCCACTACGAAACTACAGGCCCCGAAATTTTTACCCAAACCAACGGTGAAATTGATGTTTTCGTGGCAGGATTAGGGACAACGGGGACCATCATAGGAACAGGAAGATATCTGAAAGAGAAAAAGTCCTCCATTAAGATCGTTGCCGTTGAACCCACTGTAGGACATACCATCCAGGGGCTCAAGAATATGAATGAAGCTATCGTCCCCAAAATTTATCATCCTGAAGAGTTAGATGAAAAAATCGTTATCGAGGATGAAGAAGCCTTTGAAATTGCCAGGAAACTCTCGACGAGTGAGGGACTCTTTGTGGGGATGTCAAGTGGGGCAGCAGTGGCTGGTGCCCTTCGGGTTGCAAAAGACATGGACTCAGGCACTATTGTGGTAATTATTCCTGATAGAGGAGATCGTTATTTGAGCACTACTCTTTTCCTCCCCATCTGTGGGAAATGTCCACCTTAAATTATATTTAACTTTTCCCTTTTCTTATACCTGCCTTTTTTCTTAACTAACAACTTTTTTAACTTAAACTAAGACGTATTCGAAAAAGTCCAATTTGCTCATTATTTGTCATTCCTGCGAAAGCAGGAATCCAGTAATTTCAGGTTGTTATGGACTCCCGCTTTCGCGGGAGTGACTCGATTTTTGACTTTTTATGAGAGCATCAACTCTAACTATGTCATAAAACCCAAATCCCTGATTTCCTGCAGATCTACTTCCGGATTCCGCCCGCTTGTGGTTAAATAGTTTCCCACCATTGTTCCATTAGCACCGGCTAAGTACATTAAAGGCTGCAGTGTCCTGAGACTGGTTTCCCTACCTCCACATACCCTGATATCTTTTTGGGGAAGGATGAACCGAAAAAGAGCAATAATCTTTAAGATCTCAAGTGGAGGCAAGGATGGATATTTTTCTGCAGGTGTTCCAGTAACAGGATTGAGAAAATTAAGGGGAATAGAATCAACATCAAGATCTTTTAAAGCAAAAGCTATCTCAATTCTTTGTTCTGGTGTTTCTCCCAAACCAAATATGCCACCTGAGCATGTTTCAAACCCTGCTTTTTTGACTGCAATGATTGTTTGAACTCGCTCATTAAAAGAGTGGGTTGAACAGATCTTGGGGAAATGGCTCTCTGCTGTCTCCAGGTTGTGGTGGTATCTTTTAAGGCCAGCATCACGAAAGCAATGAATTTGTTCATTACTAAGCACCCCAAGAGAGGCACATGGTATAAGGTCAGAGCTCTTAGCAATCTCTTCGATATATGCGCATAGTGTTTCTAACTCCTTGGTGCTCGTAATACCTTTCCCACTGGTCACAACACCAATGCGTTTCGCCCCATCCTCCTGTGCTTCCCTGGCTCTTTTCGCCACTTCTCCTGTATCCAATAGTGAATAAGTCTTAATGTTCGTCTTGTAGTGTGCTGATTGTGCACAAAATATACAATCCTCTGTACAACGCCCTGATTTTACATTCACAACAGCGCAGAGATCAATTCGCGTCCCCTTAAAATGACTCCTCAACATATTTGCATGTGCCATCAACATTACTATCTCTTCTTGTGTGCGAAGAGTATTAATACGTTGCGCTTCACTTTGTGTAATGTCAGCACCATTCAAAGTCTTATTAGACAATTCATTTAAAAAATCACAGTTATCAGTAATAGCACTCAGTTCCATAAGTGTCCCATAACAAGTATACTGTTTAAAATTTTACA
>CBDTTR010000290.1:0-2340 GCA_965363405.1 uncultured bacterium
TCTTCCGATCTGTCATCCACAACATCAAGAACGCCTTCTCCGTCATCATCTAAAAATTCAGGGTCTTCACGTTCAAGCATCTTCTCGAAAAGCTTAAGATGCTCCATCTCTTCATCGAGGAGATAAAGGAATACTTCTTTAACCTTAGGATCTTCTACTGTTTCTAAAAACTCTTTGTAAAAATTTATTCCATCTTTTTCCAACTTCCGAGCAATCTTTAATGCCTCCGCTGCATTAAAATCATAGATTTGAATTCCCTCATCAGTACTTCTAATTTTCATAGAGCATTTCTCGTTATAGGGTTTTTAAATATTCTATTATTGCTTTCATTTGATCCTGCGATAATTTGTCCTTAAAAGAGGGCATCATTTTATAGGGATTAGTAAGCTGGTCTATAATGCTTTCTGGAGTGGCAGGTTTGTTGCTGGAAGGAAGGGTTGGGTTTTTCAATATGCCTTTCATCCCAGGACCTAACTTGATTTCTGCGGAGAGAAATTCATGGCAGGAAAGACAGTTGTCAGAATATAATCGTGCACCCTTCTGGGCAAGATCCCCATCTATCCCATTAGCGGTTACGTTAACTTCCAGTGTGGGTGGTGATGTCAAGGATAATTCATACACCATTAAGTAGTATCCACCTGATGTAGCAAATAACAAAACACTGAGAAAAAAGAGGGATAATCCCATACCCTGAACATACTTAAAGAGCTGCTTATATCGACGAACGATAGCAAGCTTGACTGATAAAATTAAAAATACTGCAACTGCAAGGAGAGAATGGATAAAAGCTCGAAAGCTTAATTCACCACTATTTGGAAGGACAAACAATACACATACTAAGGACAATCCGAAAAAGAGAATTAGAAAGGCGATTCCCGCTATTTTATGAACATGCCTAAGTGTATGAACTCCAAAACACTTCTTCTCTTTCCCTAAGACCTCCAGCATCGACCAGAGAGATATGAGGGTCACTAGTAAAAAGACCACTGATACCAGTGATTTCAAAAATAATATTCCCATGCCGCACTTTTATGTTAATAACACCGACGAGGTTTATTTTATTTATGCAATTCTAACTAAAAACTTTATTCTATCTTACCAGTTGTGTCAAGAAATAAACCCAGATTTTGCAGTAGGTATGCTGCCTGTGCCTACCCGGCCAAGGGCCGGAAGCTCATCAGACGGAGGTAAACCCATCCAGGTGTGAAGAGAGGAGGAAGTGGGGGGGGATCTTCTACCACTTATATATGACTGATGTCTGTATACGGTTATCCGTACCGGTACTTCTGTTCTTGTATTTTGTCTCCCAATGACTAAATTCCAGACCAATATCCACTGGGGGAATAAGATTATAAACCACATTTGCGAAATAAAAACTGTTTCTGCTTCTCATTCCATAACTCAGATCACTATTCCTTGGGTCATCTATCCCAAACCCAAGGTGATATTTCAACTTGTCATTTTGTTTGCAAGCGAGCTGCATCCATCCTCCCGCTGTCTTTATCACCTGCCGGGTAACAGGATCCACACCCTGAAAAACACCTCCAAAGTAATCATCCAGATTATAACCGACAAATGCCTCGCCCTTTACTGAGAATTTATCAGTTATCGGAAGATCAAAGTCTCCGTTTAAAGACCAGGTTTTTACCCTTACCTGCCTTCTACCTGGATTAACAGGATGTACTTTCCAATCAATCTCCTCCTCTCCATAGTGTCCACTTATACCAAATACGGAATGTTTCTCAGTCAAAATTTTCGTTGCAAGAGCAAGCCTTGCCTGTACAGTTGGGAAACCTGCATCTTCTCCATCATTCTGATTGTCCAGATCAAGATCCTCATTAATTGTTCCTGTAGTCCTTGTAATAGCTAATGCTGAAATAATTTTAGTGCTTTCATCAAAGGGATAAACGTAGGTTGCCCTAAGTTGAGGACGTCTATAACCAATATTACCCGCAGTCCAACCAACTGTATAATTTAACGTGTTTGGAGTTAAAGGTGAAATTAGGTCAGAAGTCTGACCCGCAAGGAAGCTGAAGTTACCTTTCTTCAGATTTACAAAAGCGTGCCGAAGGAGAACAGCCCCTTTATTTTCATGACGGGCACCATCTCCATAGAAATCAATCTCAACCCTCCCCCAAGCCTGCCAATCATAGATGTCTGGAGCTATAATATCCATCCCTAACCGTGTTTGTCTGGCAGTCATATTGAATTCATTATCATCTTTGTGAACAGATTCATTTGGAACATATAAAATGAAATTACCGGGAAAAGCTCTGCTATCATCATAAGAAGCATCCAGTTTTATAAAACCGTAGGGCCTGAATTTAAATGCACTCAAAA
>CBDTTR010000291.1:0-2279 GCA_965363405.1 uncultured bacterium
AACATATCTATGGATATGCCTTCGTTGCAAAATCGCTCCAACTGCACGTTTCGCTTTGGTTTTCTGCGCCTCGCTACGATACCTACTGCAAAATCTGGGTTTAAAACAACGGTGCTGTGAGATTCTCCTAGACCTCTTTATCGGAAATCATTGCCATTAGTTCGGCTTCAGCAACAAGTGTTCCTTCTACAAAGGCCTCCCCTTTAAATTTCCAGACCGACTTTTTGCGTTGGAGCGCCACTAATTCAAGTCGCACCTGGTCGCCGGGGTATACGGGTTTGCGAAATCTCGCTTTGTCAATTCCTAGGAAAAGAACGTTTCTCGTCTTAGACGTTTCACTTTCTGAGCTTAATACCAATGTGCCACCAGTTTGCGCCATTGCTTCCAGCAGCAGTACGGCGGGCATGATGGGGGAGTCGGGGAAATGGCCCTGGAAGAAGGGTTCATTAATACTGACATTTTTGATACCCACAATTCTTTTGCCTTCTTCCATCTCAAGGATTTTATCAACAAGAAGAAATGGATAGCGGTGAGGCAGTAAACCCATTATCTCTTTTATGTTTTTCATTTATTGTCTCCTGTGTAGTTTTGAATAATCTCTTCCAGTGCCTTAACCTTTTTCTCCAGTTTATTTATGGTCTTCCTCATCTGGGGGAGGAGGGGGTAACAGCGAGAAGATTTCAGCCACTGTTTATGGGGCATATGGGGATATCCAGAAACTATAGTGTTAGCCGGAACACTGCCACTCACACCCGACTTTGCTCCTACAATAGTGTTATCTCCAATCTCTATGTGTCCTACCACGCCGACGTTACCAGCCAGGGTAACGTGGTTTCCAATCTTAGTGCTGCCGGAAACACCTACCAGAGCAACCAGCAGGCTATCTTCTCCTATCACAACGTTGTGAGCAATGTGAACCAGGTTGTCAGTTTTAACTCCTCTCTTGATCCATGTTTTCCCCAGAGCCCCCCTGTCTATGGTGTTATTGGCACCAATCTCCACATCATCGTCAATCTGGACGGTGCCTACTTGGGGGATTTTGCAGTAACGGTTCCCATCGGGGGCAAATCCAAATCCATCACTTCCAATTACAGTACCAGCGTGAATAATTACCCGCTTGCCTATTCGACAGTTTTCCCGAATGGAGACGTGAGAATAGATGGTTGTAGCTTCACCAATAAAGGTTCCATCCCCAATTGAGGCGTGGGTGTGAATGACTACATGATCAGAAATAGTAACATCTTTGCCTATAAAGACCCAGGGATAGATAGATACGTCTTTGCCAACCCGAGTGCCCTCTCCCAGGATAGCATTTTTATCAATGCCCAGGACGGGATGAGGGTGCTGGTGAAAAAGTGCTACCGTCTTAGCATAGGCAAGGTAGGGATTATCCGTTATAATAAAGGGTTTGTCTATCCCCTCTATTTTATTTGAGACGATGATAGCAGAGGCCTTTGTTTTTTTTGCTTTATTAAGGTATTTGCTTTGAGCAATGAAGGTAATTTCTCCTTCCCGTGCTTCATCTAAGCTAGAGATGCCGGTAATAATAAGATTAGCATCTCCCAGCACTTCTCCTTCTATAAGACTAGCAAGCTCTTGTAATGTTTTTTTCATCATCTTTAAACGCTATTACTTTTTCAGTCCTTTGCTGTCCTGAAGATATGTTTGATCATAGATTTTGAGTATCGCTTCTGTTACATCCCTTGCTTCATCTGCGAAAAGAAGTGCACTCTCACTCTTCTCAAAGACGAAGGTAAACCCTTTCTCCTTGCCATATTCATGTGTAATTTTAACCAGCTCTTCAAGTATCACTTTTACAGCTTCATTATCCTGTAGCTTAAGTTCGTTTTGAGAATCTTCATAGAGCCTTTTGAAATCACGGAGCTTTGCCTGATAGTCCTTCTCTTTTTCTTTTAAAGTTTCTTCGGTGAGCATAGCACTCTGTTTTTCCAGGATTTCCTTGAGCTTTTTCAATTCTTCCTGCTTTAGGGCAAGTTTTCCCTCGGCTTCTTCTACCTCCTTGGCAAATTTCTCCTTGGCATCCTGCCCAGCCTTGCAGAGATTGAGAGCCTTCTGCAGATCCACATAGGCAAGCTTGTAATCTGATGCTCCGAAGGTCGGTTCAACACCAGCCAAAGTTAAAAAGATGACAATACCCAAACAAATCGTTCTCATTTTTCCTCTACCTCCTTTTTTATGTTAATCCTTTTTGAATTGGTTTAGAAGAGCGCACCCATGGTGAAGTGGAACTGACTGGATTTCTCATCGTATTTGGATTC
>CBDTTR010000292.1:0-2190 GCA_965363405.1 uncultured bacterium
ATTATCAGCCAATTCTTTGATTTTGTCAAATCCTTTTCCCTTTACTTTCCCCCTGGTAGTAACGTTGTCTCACTATCTCATAGAGAGAAATTGCCCCGGCTACTGATGCATTAAGTGAAGAGATTTCTCCTCTCAATGGAATATGCACAAGAAAATCACATTTTTTCTTAACCAAAGGCCTTATCCCCTTCCCTTCACTCCCTATAACCAGGGCCAGATCAAGATTGCCATCTATGTCATAAATGCTCATTTTGCTGTTTGCATCAGTTCCTATAACCCATGCACCTCTTTCTTTGAGGTACTCAATAGCAACTGCTAGATTATTTACCCGGGCAATGTTTGTATGCTCTGCGGCTCCTGCTGACGCCTTAAAGACTGCTCCGGTTATGGGAACTGCCCTGTCCTTTAAGGTAATGACCCCGTGAACATCACAGGCGCAGGCAGTACGAACTAATGCACCCATGTTTTGCGGGTCTTGAATACCATCCAGGATCAATGTCAGCAACTTCTCCCCTGATTCCTGCCAGCTTTTTATGATCTCATTTAAACCAACCTCACTCCGGTGTGAAACGATTGCCAGAACTCCTTGATGTCGCTTGTCACCTGATGTCTGATCCAAAAATCGTCTTTGCTTATATTCAACAGTAACTTTTTCTCTTTGCGCAAGATCAATCAAGGTCTTAAGCTTTCTTACATCTTTTTCCTTAGCAAGGATGATTTTTTTAATCTGAGATGCCCTGGTCTTTAGGGTTTCCTTTACTGGATTGATTCCATAAATAATATCAGACAATACTTAACTCTCAGAGTGTTTTTTCATTGTCTGCTCAAAATTACACTAAATTTTAAACAGATACTTTTCTCAACTCCTCCACTATTTCATTTGCCACCTTTAGTGGATCTTTGGCTTCCAGGATAGGACGACCTATCACGATGTAGTCAGAACCTGCTAAAATTGCCTCTCCAAGAGTTACGGCACGCTTTTGATCATCAAGTGCTGAGATAATTTTTTCCGATGAAATTTATCCCACCCGCTCTCCTAAACATCTCGGAAATTCTACAACTTCTTGAAGTTTAAAAACTTTTTGATTCCTAAAATTAAGACTTCTTTTTCTTAGAATCGGCGGGAGAAACCTTGCCAGCAGCAATCTCCCGCAAAGCTATGACCCCATCTTTGTTGTCACATTTAATCAAGGGGGTAGCACCCTTAAGGAGCTGCTTCGTCCGCTTGCCAGCTAGCACTACCAATTCAAATCTGTTTTCCACCTTTTCCAAACAATCCTCAACTGTTATCCTTGCCATAGTAACACCTTTCCTCCTGTAGATTATTGTGAAACTAACTTTTACTTTCTTTTCAAGCGCTCAGAAGCAATAATATCTTTTAACTGCTTAACAGCGCTTTTAAAATCATCATTAACAATCCGGTACTGATACCAGTTTGATTGCTCAATTTCCTCTCTGGCTTTATCCAGACGCTTTTTTATGACTGACTCATCATCTGTGCCCCTCTGGATCAATCTTTCCTTTAACTCCCCGTGGGAAGGAGGAAGAACAAATATGGTAACACTGTCACTATACTCTTCCTTAATACTCCTGGCGCCAACCGGATCAATATCAAAAACAATGTCTGTTCCTTTGCTTCTGTATTCTTCCACAGAGGTCTTTGAAGTTCCATAAAAATTTCCGTAGATCTCAGTCCACTCTACCAGTTGACCTTCTTCAATCATCCTACGGAATTTCCCTGGTGATACAAATTGGTAATCGACCCCGTTTATCTCATTCTGGCGAGGAGGTCTGGTAGTATAAGAAATAGAAAAGTATAAGTCCGGAACACGAGTAACAACTTCCTTACAAAGGGAAGTCTTGCCCGCACCTGAGGGTGCAGAAACTATAAATAAAAGGGGTTCCTTCTTCACGGCTATTCCTCTTCACCCTCAAACCTCTGGGCAATTGTTTCTGCCTGAATAGCAGAGAGTATAATGTGGTCACTGTCTGCAATAATGATGGACCGTGTCTTCCTGCCCTGTGTGGCATCAATTAACTTACTACTTTTTTTGGCTTCCTCCTTCAACCTTTTCATGGGAGAAGAACCCGCAGTTACAATTGCTACCACTCGAGAAGCTACCACAGTATTTCCAAAGCCAATATTCAGCAACTTAGAACTCACCTCTTCTTTCTCCCCATTAAGAAATC
>CBDTTR010000293.1:0-2187 GCA_965363405.1 uncultured bacterium
CTATCCATTAATACCCTCGATTCCTACAGCAGAGACCTGAATAAATACTCAATTTTTCTCTCCGGAAAAGGAATTAAAGATATTAACAAAACATCCGATTTAACTGTCATCTCTTTTATATCCATGCTTAAAAAAGAGGGATTATCCAATCGAAGCATCGCAAGAAATCTGACGGCTATAAAAATGTTTTACAACTTTCTTACTGGAGATCATCACATTAAAAATAATCCTACGTTAAATATTGAAACTCCTAAACGTGAGACAAAATTACCGCATGTCCTGAGTATCGAAGAAGTTGACTTATTGCTACAGGCACCAGATAAAAACACACCACTGGGATTAAGAGATTCTGCCTTTCTTGAATTACTCTACGCAACCGGCCTCAGGGTCTCTGAAATCGTTTCCCTTTCCTTAAATGATATCAATCTTGAAGCTGGGTATCTTATTGCCTATGGCAAGGGTTCCAAGGAAAGAATAATTCCCATAGGTGAAGTATCCCAGAATGTTATAGGTGAATATCTCAAAAAAGCCAGACCAATATTATTAAAGAATAAACAAAGTCATTACCTTTTTACTACCAGAAGCGGAAAACCCATAACCCGTCAGGGTTTCTGGAAGATTATTAAAAAATATTCATTGGTTACTGGCATAAAGAAAAATATTACGCCTCACACGTTAAGGCACTCTTTTGCGAGCCATCTTCTGGAGAGAGGTGCTGATCTGCGTTCCGTTCAAATGATGCTTGGTCACGTAGACATTTCTACGACTCAAATCTATACACACGTAACTTCGGAAAGACTAAAAAGAATTCATAATCAGTATCATCCCCGTTCATGAATTCAAAGGAGCACCACATATGAGTTCTAAAACTACCATGCTTGTGATTAACGAAAATCCAGAATATCAAGCCATCTACAAAGATTTTTTTGATAAGCATGGTTATAAGGTTTTTACTGCCCAAAATACCAAAGGAATCCTGGATCTGATTAGCAAAAAAAATATAGAAGTTGTACTTATTGGCTTTGAGCATCCACCCACCATTAATACACCACTTATAAAACTTTTTATTGATATCAAGGATTTTGACCAAAGAGTAGAAGTTGTACTAATTGCACCTCATTTTCCCCAGGAAATTGCAGTAAAGGCAGTAAAATTAGGGGCTACTGACTGCATAAGCCCACCAGACGAATTAGACACAATTTTGAAATCCCTTAACAATGTAACCGAATACAAGAACATACGTAAACAGACCGGACAACTTGAACGTGAAATAAGAGAACGTTATACATTTGAGGGAATGATCAGCAGGAATCTTTGTATGCTTGAGATATTTACTTTGCTGAGGCGACTGGCAAAACATTTCACTACGGTTCTGGTTACAGGAGAGACGGGGACTGGCAAAGAGATGATTGCAAGGGCACTCCACAATTTAAGTCCAAGATCAAAAAAAAGGTTCGTTCCCTGCAATTGCTCATCCTTTCCTGAATCTTTACTGGAAAGAGAGCTCTTTGGACATGTTAAAGGTTCATTTACGGGGGCTACAGATTCCAAACACGGCATTTTTGAATACGCAGACGAGGGCACCGTTTTCTTAGACGAAATAGGAGAAATGGAAACTTCCCTTCAATCAAAACTCCTTAGAGTTTTAGAAGACCACAGGATAAGACGTATCGGAGCTCCGGAGGAAATTCCCATAGATGTGCAGGTAATTGCAGCAACAAACAAGGACCTGCGAGTAGCTGTAAAGGATGTAAGGTTCAGGGAAGACCTCTTCTACAGGATCAATGTTGTGGAAATTCATCTCCCCCCATTAAGAGAACGCAAAGAAGACATTCCTTTGCTCTGCCATTATTTCCTTTCACAATTTAATAAAAAATATACTAAAATTTTTAAGGGAATATCCAGGAAAGCACAAATATTACTTGCAAATCACAATTGGGAAGGAAACGTCAGGGAGTTGCAGAATGTTATAGAAAGTGCTGCTATTTTAGCTACGAAGGATTATATTTCAGACCAGGAGATTTCAAAACAGTTGCAAAAGTCTGCAGGATTAAGTAAGACCCCCATCTCATATGGAGAAGACTTAAGCATGGAGGAAGTTGAAAAGCAACACATAACACATATCCTGAAAAAATATGGTGGTAATAAAGTTAAGTCTTCTGCTATTCTTGGACTCTCACGCCGCTC
>CBDTTR010000294.1:0-2165 GCA_965363405.1 uncultured bacterium
CGGATCTTTTAACTTATCAAATGAGAGAGAAACAGATAAGCCTGCTGCATCAATACCAGCATTGTTGCAGTAGCTGGTAGCAAAAATTGCTATGCAGGATGATAGAGAGGCAACGAAAAGTTGCGGTGGCGTTGGTCCTCTATCCTTTCCGTCCATCTCAGGTGGGACATCAATGATTAATTTGTGATTTCCGATTTGTGTTTCAAACTTCATATCTCCCACGTGTTTCACAGTTACCTCTGGCATAACAACCTCCTTTAAAGTAATTTATTGTTAAAAATACAACGACAGAAAACAACTCTAATTCCTTCTTCTTGCATTGCTTTTGACATAACAGCGTAATTAACCTATACTGCTCTCCTCTAGACATGAATCATTATCTATCAATAACCCTATGAACACCTTGAAACCAACATTGCCCAAATCCAGTATAAAAATACTCAAATAAGGATCTTTATTAGTGTCTCGTATCGTAATTTCCTATTCTCATATAATTTACTAACTGTCATTGCGAGGAACGCAGTGACGAAGCAATCTCATCAAAAAAGGCTCATAATGTGCTCCACAATTTTTAGAAATGAGATTGCCACGCCCTTCGGGCTCGCAATGACTTTAATTTTAGGTATGCGAATATATGATACGAAACATTAGATAATAAATTCTAATTTAACGTCTTTAGATTATGAAGATAACAGACATCACCAGAGAGAGCAATGCGAATATTTTCAAGATTTTTGTCATTTCAGTCGGACACCTTTGTCACGATATCTACACAAGTTTCTTATCACCACTACTGCCTCTATTAATCAGAAAGTTTGAACTAACTTACACATCGGCTGGCTTTATCTCTGTAATGCTAAGACTTCCATCGCTCTTCAACCCCTTGATCGGTGCCTATGTTGATCGATTCAACTTAAAATATATTGTTATCATAAGCCCAACCATTACTGCTATAGCAATGTGTCTCATCGGTTCCGCACCAACATATCAGGTCATCGCAATCCTTGCTCTTATTACAGGAGTAAGTTCTTCTTGCTTCCATGTCCCCACTCCGGTTTTAATAAAGGAATTGGCAGGGAAAAAAATTGGAGCTGCTATGAGTTCGTTTCAGATTGGTGGTGAACTATCACGCAGCATAGGCCCCATTGTTGTGTTGGGTGCTGTTTCTCTATGGACCATCAATGGAATCTACCGTTTAATTCCTTTAGGTCTCATCATGTCTTTTATCCTCTTTTGGATTTTTAAAGAACTTCCTGAAAGAACCCCGGCACACGAACACAAAATAAGTGGTTCCATCCTCAATACATTTAACAATGGGCGCATTCTGTTTGTTTCCATGTTTGGTATATTGTTATGCAAGTCACTTACTGCATCCGTACTCACTGCCTTTTTGCCAACCTATTTAACAGCCAAGGGGGAAAGCCTTTGGTTTTCGGGGGGTGCACTCTCCTTACTTCAAGCTGCTGCAATTGGAGGTGTACTTATTTCTGGAACGCTTTCAGATAAAATTGGTTGCAAGAAAATGCTGTTAATCTTAACTGCTTCTACTCCTTTTCTTATGCTGCTCTTTATCCATTCAAGCGGTTGGTTTTTTATTGTTTCCTTAATATTATTAGGGCTTTCAGCTTTCTCCACCACACCGGTCATCCTGGCTCTAATCCAAAAAAGGGGATTCAAATACCCATCCATAGCGAACGGACTATATATGACTATAAACTTCATGCTCAGTTCAACCATGATTCTAATGGCAGGAAAATTATCAGATATTATAGGAATAGAGTCTACCTTTAACTGGTGTGCTCTTTGCTCATTCATCGGTCTTCCATTCGTAATTTTTCTGAAAGGCAATAAAGATAAAGGTTGAGGAGTGTTTCAATCTATAACAACAGATGTTCCAACATTTGCAAAAAAGAATTTTTCTTTAAATTCTTGAAATAGTCTGGCAGCTGCTTTTAATCCTGTGCAATGAGATGCACCCAAACTTTTAAAATCATATCGCTTAAGGTGTGATATTGTTTTATCAAGCTGTTCTTCCTTAAGAAACCCCAGATGAGTTCCACCAACTATAGTATGTATTTTTTCATCTTTAAAATTACTTACAATATGCTGCAATGTATTGATCAATCCTGAATGAGCACACCCAAGGATTATCACTAATCCCTTTT
>CBDTTR010000295.1:0-2034 GCA_965363405.1 uncultured bacterium
ATGTGGTCTTCGGAGGCTACCCCAGGGTGGCCATGGAGGCAGAGTATGACCGGAAGGCTGTTTATCTAAACGATATCTACAACTCCTATGTCAAAAAGGACATAAAGGACATAATGCGGGTAGATAATATCACCGCCTTTAACAACCTCATAAAGGTTCTCTCAATACAGGTGGGGAATCTGATAAACCTTTCCGAGCTTTGCACGACAGTGAAGATCGCCAGGGAGACATTGGAGAGATACCTGTTTCTCCTTGAGAACACCTTTATTGTCAAGACGGTTACTCCCTTTTCCAGCAACCCCAGGAAAGAGATAAGTAAGATGTCTAAAGTCTACTTCGTGGATACCGGCTTGAGGAATATGGTATTGAAGAACTTCAACAGATTAGAGAGCAGGGTTGATACAGGGGCATTGATTGAAAGCACAGTCTGCGGTAATATCTTGAAGAACTTAAAGCTATTAGAGGAGATGTACTTCTGGAGGACCCTCTCCAAAAACGAGGTTGACATAGTGATAACAAAAGGGGGCGAGGTAAGCCCCATAGAGGTGAAATACTCCCCATTTAAATCCCCAAGGGTGCCTGCCGGCATAAGATCATTTGCCAGCAACTATCCCTGTGATAGGAGCGTTGTTCTAACCAGAGATTACTTTGGCCGCTCTGACAAAACCATCTTTTTACCTGTGTGGTTATGCTGATACAACTTTTTATAAATGGAATAATAGCCGCCGGTATATACGCCCTTGTCGGGCTGGGCTTTGCCCTTATTTATAACACCACCCGTTTTTTCCACTTTGCCCATGGAGTGGTCTATGCTGCCGGGGCAAACAGCTGAGGGGTCAAATCTTTAATCTTGACAAATGAAATGGCCTCATAAAGGGGAACGTTGATTCCGATGGTGGTCCTGGTTATTGGATGATAAGGGAAAGCTACGCATTGCAGGTTACCATGCTATTTTTCTTACTTTGGACAAAACACAAGGAGATGGCAAACAAACTTCATGATAGGATTCAGAAATCATTCCCAGACTTTGACAAGAAAGTTGACTAAAACAACATCAAAAAGTTTACACTGCCAAACGAAAGTTGTGGTAGTGAGATTACGCACATTTATTGCAAGAGGTTCAAACTATTTTGCTCATTTTAGGCACCTCAATATTTTGGGGCCAAGAACCCACCGTTATATCTCCTGATAATACATATCAAAATTTCTAAAATAACTTCAGAATTATTGCAACCATTGTAAACTAAATCGTGATATTATGCGTCTAATACTATAGGACACAAATAAAAAGGCGATCCAAGTTGTCAGATAACGATAATCAGATTACACATTTGGTGGAACAAGCAATAACAGGAAACAAGACCTCGCTGGATCAACTACTGGATCATTTTTATAAAGACGTTTTCCGCATGGTGTATTATAGGCTTCCCTCCCGGATGGATGCGGAAGATTTAACTCAGGAAATATTTATGCAGATGATAAAGAGTTTGCCTAATTTAAAAGATTCAACCTTGTTGAAACCCTGGTTATTTCGTATTGCTTTAAACCGTACCAGAGATTTTCATCGAAAGAAGAGCATGTTATCTTTTTTCGGATCAACAGCAGAAAAGGACGTCGATGTCCCGGCTAAGGCAGATAGTTACTCTGATCCTTCAAAACATATCATGCATAAGGAATTTCAGTTCCAGCTCAGGAAGTTTTCAGAGAGTTTGTCACGATGGGAGCGGGAGGTATTTACACTGAGATTTTTGGACCAGTTAGAGATTAAGGAAATTGTTCAGATTTTGCAGAAAAATGAAAACACAGTTAAAACTCATTTATACCGGGCACTAAAAAAATTCCGGGGTAACTCTGAACTTTATTCCCTACTTTTAGGAGAATAATGATGAAGAACCAAGATGTACATCTTAATGAAGATAAAATTATTCGTGCTATTGTGGATGAAAACGACCTGACCACTTCCGAGCAAAATCACCTTTCAAAATGTTCTCTATGTCAGAAGGAAAAACAGGAGTTTAAACAGGTGCTAATCCG
>CBDTTR010000296.1:0-2028 GCA_965363405.1 uncultured bacterium
ACAAGGGAAATTAAAAAATAACCTACTTTCAGAATAGAACACAACATCTTGTGCCACCTGCAATGGGCTTAAAAGTTGACATTACTTGCAAACTTATCAAGTCCGCTCCAGACATAATTTACTGTAACATATATTTGGAAGTATCAACTATTTTAACTTCTGACTACTGGTTCTCGTATAATATAAGGATCAATAAGAAATGTGGATACTTTTCTGTTTTTAATTGCTTAAGTCATTATCGGGAAGTTATATGCTCTCACTCCTGCCACAAAGCTGTATGCTGGAATAAGACAGGTTGTCAACACAGTATGGGAAGGGTGGTTCACTCTCATTTAGGACACGGATCAAGATTCATACCATGAATAGAACAGAGGGGGTTTTCTCCTACAAGGAGATAGTTTCCGCCAGTGGGGCATTTTGAAACTGTCTTGGAAGGAAAATGCTTTTGCAGTTTTTCCATATCGAGTGTCGTGTGATCCTCCAGGGTAAAGCTACCTGGCAAGGCCTTCTCCTCAAGTGAAATAATCTTCTTTATCTGGCAGAGATTGTGTAGGCAGAGTGCTTTCCAGTGCTCACTTCTGAACCCATTACCACTAAAATTTTGCAGGATAGTCTTTGTTTCGTTGAGCCCTTCAAATATGAGGTATGAAGTCATGGTGGCTTGAGAAACGGCATCAACGTAAGGATCGAAAGGGAGAGGTTTAAAGGGATCTTTCCCCACAACCCGTGATTTTAAATTAGCAAGGTCTTGTTGGTCCCAGGTAACATTTCCGAATTTGGTGAGATCGATAGGGCTAAGATATACGATATGTCCATTGTGGTCGAGTATATAATAGAAGTGAACATCATGACAGATATCACAGATACTGTACTTACTTACAATCCTTCCAAAAAGGGATGCGTCTTGCTTGTCCTCACCTGTGAACCCCAGGTAAATCGTTTCACTGTTTTCCAGTTCTTTTGTTTCAATTGTCTCTATTCCCTCCTCTACCACTTTCATTGAATTTTGCATCAGCTTTAACAGTTCTTTTTTAGTGAGATTTGGTGTAAGTGGGGTTACTTTACCTTGCAGTAGTTCCTCGGCTCTGGCATGGGTTAAAGAGTGTGATCGATAGACTATTCTTTCAGAATCATTAACCAGGCAGAGAAGAGGGTTTTCTCCCACTTCAAAGCGGCGTTGTAGTGTTCCCGTATCATCCTGGAGCAAAAGGGTGGTGGGTATCTTTTGTAATTTTTCTAGTTCCTGAAGAGAAAAGATGCTATTAAGGGCGCCGACAATGACTATTACAAGGTTTTCTTCATTAACAAAAGAGAGCACTACCTTCAACTGAGGTCCTGTATTACGAATATCGTCATCGAGGGGAAATTCTTCAAGGGGGGGGGAGTAGAGGAGCAGTCTCTTGTTTTTAAAAGGTTCACTGGGATATTTTGTCTTGAGGGTTGCGAGAAGAAGTTGGGGAACCTTGTAGCCAGGCTCTAGACCTTCCAAATCTGCTTTATACAATGCTTCTATTTTTCTCAAATAGACCTCATGAGAACCCACAGATCCTGGGTGGTGGTAGAGAACAAACCATGCTCCGGAGGGGTCTTTTCGTAAGAGATAGGTTTGGGGTGTTCCTTCTTTCATATTGCCCAAACTGTCAAACACCCTTTTGGAAGGATCAGCAAACATTGGATAACGTGGTGTGAATCCTTTTTGAAATGCAGAAATCTCTTTGAGATTGTTCCCCACAGTAATACCAATAAGATCAACCTTGTTTTTAAGGATTTGATTGGATTTGAGAGAATCCCATAGTTGATTGAAGACAGGCACCTGTTCTTTACAGGTGTGACAGTGTACATTGAGCATTTCGACAAGGATAATTTCAGAAGTGAAATCATTAAGGGTAATTGATTCTTTTGCTGGTAGACGCAGGGCTTTAAGCTCTTCCTGGCTGAGATTATTTTTCAGGCTGAACGGGGGAAAGGGATCTCCCACCCGCACAGGAGAAGGTTTTTGAGCCAGACCGGATGGTATAAGGGAAAGGG
>CBDTTR010000297.1:0-2000 GCA_965363405.1 uncultured bacterium
CTGTTTTTTCCATGCTATTTCCTCCTGTTCATATTCCAAAGTTATTACTAAGAGCGCAAAATAGTTTATATGTCATTACGAGGAGAGAGATTCCTCGCGTCTTAACTCAATATATCCGGTAGCCTGTCATTGCGAGGAACGCAGTGACGAAGCAATCTTTTGGAGTAGCTCGGAACAGGCTCCGCAATCATTACACACGATTATAAAATGAGATTGCTTCACTTCGTTCGCAATGACAGTTCGTTTACTGTAAACTATTTAATATCCTCATTAATATGTATAAACTCACTCATTTTTTTCACTGTACTCCCCATCTATCATAGAGATTACCCTATAATCATTTACTACTCTTTCTATCAGCGCTTTTCTCTGTTTCTTTGCTTTTGAATTTAGATATTTCTCTTTCATTTCCTCGTTTTCAAGGCTTTTCCCAAGCTCTCCTTCTAAATCGTCAAGGTCATTTATCGCTATCAAAGAGTCGATGCTTTTGAAAGCCTTAAGGGTAGAATCATCGAATGAGAATTTTTTGCATTCCTTCACCCCTCCTGCAGGGATACAGCAGGGTCTGAGACCTTTGACGTCGCAGGGTTTGCTTCCTACAAAGTAGAGATTGCCGCCCTTGACCCTGACAATGGTGGGAATTAATAAATCAATAAACCACCCTATTTCAAACATGAAATAATATCCATCCGCTATCTTATCCATTCATACCCTCTTTTGTTTTAAACCACAGAATGCACGGAGACAATCAACCTCTGTGTTTTAGGAGTTATAATTTTCCGACATTTTTAAGATGTTCAAAAATGGGTGATATTCCGGTCCGGTTTATCACAAAACTGAAGTGATCCTCATGATCCTCACTCCATTCCTTTTCAATAAGATCCACGCAGACCTCCAGAATGGGATCTATCTTATCCGTATCGGTTATCCTGTATAGTTCCCTTCCGTACTGGGCAAAACGGCCGAAGGTGCCGCCCACCATAATGCGGCATCCTTTTTCAGCCGCTGCAAGTGTTCCAGTCGGACAAACCCTGATGCAATCACCGCAGACCTTGCAGTAGTCATAATTTATGACCGGTCCTCCATCCTTGAGCGTGATAATCCGGTCAAGGCAAGTCTTTACACAACTTCCACACTGGCTGCATTCCTTATCGGTAACCATGGGTCTGGCCACACCGTGGATTCCCACCTCCTTGGACTCAGCTGCGGTACACATATTTGAGCAGCCGGAGATGGAGATGGTAAAGGTACTGTGGGGCATGAGCACTTCACATGCTTTGTCCGCCAGGATTTCGGTAATCTTCAGCTCTTCCATCTTCTGCTTAATCTTTGGGCCTAACTCCCTTACATTGATAAGATCCCGGTCACAACCAAAGAAACGGGAGTGACAGAGCTCTATGGTGTAAAGCGCAGGATCTTTGTTAAGGGTAGTCTGAGGGTCAACGGCATCGTCAGATTGACCTTGTTCCCGGGCCTGTTGAATTTTGGCGATCTTTTCAGGACCGAACCACTCAAAATAGTCATCCCTGGTCTGCTGCATCTCTTTCATGGTAACCACATCACTTTTGTTCTTGCGTGCCAATTTTTCAGCCCATATTTTAATCAGATTCCTTATAATATCATGGATTGGAATGCCTTCAACAATCTCTCTTGCATCTTCTTCCCATTTCATTTTAACCTCCTTAAAATTTTTTATGTATTGTCAAAACCACAGAGAACACAGAGAATCATCTAAATATCAATAAGTTAAATGATTTTACTTTCCCATCTCCTTTGGCACCAGCTTCATCCCGCATTTGGGACATTTCCCCGGCTTATCCATAACCACATCTGCATCTTCCTTCATGGGACAGACATACTTTATGGTAGCACTTTTCTTCTTCACAAGATTCATTCCGCATTTAGGGCATTTTCCGGGCTTATCCATAACTACATCTGCATGCTCTGTCATAGGACAGGTATAATAAACACTCCCTTCTTTCGCTGATGAATTTTCTGCG
>CBDTTR010000298.1:0-1974 GCA_965363405.1 uncultured bacterium
ACAGTGTTGAGAGTTTTAAATGGGGTCAGGTCTGCTCTTGACTCATCTTATAATCAAACCTAAAAATAATATCACAACGAAGTGACCGGGATGGTCAAAAAATAGGGTGCAGGCTGAAATTTGAGCATCCCATTAAAGGGAATCCATCAAGAAAAAACACCCAAACCAATTTCCCTTTGACACTTCCTTTAAATTAAGATAATAATTGCAATCAGCACTTACCGTGATAACAAGCGTCCTAACCACTGAAACAACTGGAGGGTGAAGTGAAGATTGACAGGAAAGAGGTTGAACATGTAGCTCAACTGGCAAGGCTACGGTTTGATGAAGCACAACTTGAGATGTTCATGCAACAGATGAACAGCATCTTAGAATATTTCGACAAATTACAAGATTTAGACACTAGTGATATCGAACCCACATCTCATGCGGTTGTAATGAATAATGTTTTTCGTGATGATGTGGCGGAAAAACTTTTTGATAAAAATCTTATGCTAGAAAATGCCCCAGAGAAGGAGAAGGGGTGCTTTAAGGTCCCTAAAATTATTGAATAAAGAGAAAAGCTAAGGGGTTAAGCGTGGAATTATACAGCCTGACTATTCACGAATTGCACGAACTTATCAGAAAAAGGGAAGTGACCTCCCAGGAAGCTACTGAGTCCGTTCTTAAGCGGATGGAATCGGTAGAAGAAAAAGTTAATTCTTATATCACTGTTACTAAAGAGCTGGCAATGAAGCAGGCAAAGCAGGCCGATGAAAAGGTTAAACAGGGTAAAGGAAGTACGTTGACGGGAATCCCTTTGGCCATCAAAGACATTCTCTGCATTAAGGGGGTTAAAACTACCTGTGGATCCAGGATATTAGAAAATTTTATTGCTCCCTATGATGCTACGGTAATTAAAAAACTGAAAGGAAAAGGCGCCGTTTTTGTAGGACGCACAAATATGGATGAATTCGCCATGGGTTCTTCCACAGAGACCTCCTATTTTGGGACCACTCGAAATCCATGGGATCTGGACTGTGTTCCAGGAGGTTCCAGTGGTGGTTCTGCTGCAGCTGTATCCGCAGATGAATGTATAGGTGCTCTGGGTACTGACACTGGTGGATCCATCAGACAGCCTGCTGCCTGTTGCGGTATGGTGGGATTGAAACCAACTTACGGGAGAGTCTCCAGATTTGGTTTGGTTGCTTTTGCTTCCTCTCTGGATCAGATAGGTCCCATGACCAAAGATGTTAAAGATGCTGCTATCTTAATGAATGAGATTTGCGGATACGACCCTCTGGATTCAACTTCGGTAAATGTCGAGGTTCCCGACTATACACAAGTTTTAGGTAAAGAAGTTAAGGGAATGAGTGTTGGTATTCCCAAGGAATATTTTGCTGGAGGAATAGACAAGGGGGTTGAGCAAACAGTCAATGAAGCAATAAAGGTACTTGAAGGATTGGGGATGGAAATTAAAGAGGTTTCACTTCCTCACACAGAATATGCGGTGGCCGTTTACTACCTGGTTGCACCTGCAGAAGCCAGCTCCAACCTTGCCCGTTACGATGGCGTGAAGTATGGGCACCGCACTGATGAAGATACAGGACTACTTAACATGTATAAATTATCCCGTTCAGAGGGATTCGGCACAGAGGTAAAACGCCGCATAATGTTAGGAACCTACGCACTATCTGCAGGGTATTACGATGCTTACTATAAAAAAGCCTCCCAGGTCAGGACTCTTATTCGCAATGATTTTGAAAAGGTTTTCAGAGGATGCGATATTATTGTTACTCCTACCGCTCCTACTCCTGCTTTTAGAATCGGTGAGAAGGTGAATGATCCACTTCAGATGTATCTTTCAGATATTCTTACTATACCTGCCAATCTTGCAGGCATTGCGGGTGTCTCTCTCCCCTGTGGATTTACTAGCGAAGGGTTACCCATAGGACTTCAGATTTTGGCTAACTCTTTTCAAGAGGAGAAGCTATT
>CBDTTR010000299.1:0-1963 GCA_965363405.1 uncultured bacterium
AGAAAGGCAACCCTTTGGAAAGAGGGTGAAGAAGCCTCCGTTGTACTACCCTTTTGATCACATACCAGACTCAATTCACCCCGAGTGAGGTTCCCTGCATTATCTACTGCCTCAAAGGGTAAACTGTTTCTCCCTTCAGTGAGTATGACCTCCTGGTTAAAAGTGAACTCCCTTTCGCCATGCAATGCTAACCCCTTCCCTTTGAGCTTAAACGAAGCAATACCACTTTCATCCAAGAGCAACCCCTTAACGGTCACTTTATTACTGTTAACTGTTTCATCCTCTAAAGGCTCACTTATAGCAACAAGGGGACCTTCTCTGTCAACCAGCACGTTAATCTTACTGGTGGTAGTTTTCCCGGCCAGGTCTCTGGCTTCAATCTGAATAATATTTCTCCCTCGTTCTAAAGATACCTCCTGGCTGAATGCAATCTTCTTTTTAGCCAGTTCAATAAAGAGGGGGGGACCATTGACAGCTATGGAGGAAACAAAAGTGTCATCTTCAACCACACCTGTAAGCTCTATCTTAAGGAGATTCGTTATGCAACCATCCTTCAGTGAAAGATTGCTAATTAAAGGAGGATGATCATCGCTTTGGGTTTGCTTAAGTATTTCTCCTCGCGCTTTGTTTAAAAAGTATTTTGCTTTGGCAGTTTCAATCTGGGATAGAGACGTTGATAATTCATCAATCGCCTCAGTATACTGCCCAGTATAGTAATAGGTAATACCCAATTCCCTGTGGGGGAAATAGTCTATAAAGTGCATACCATAAGTCCGCGCTCTGTATGCGTCCTCATTCCTCTGTTTCAAGGCTTCCCTGAAATCAGCAATGGCTTCATCCCAAAATTCTCCCGAGGCAAAAGAAGAACCTCTCTCATAGAAATTCCACCACCGCTCTCGAAAAATACCCCTGGTTACACCATAAGTCTTTCCTTCCTTAATGTAAGTATCCTTCCCTTTAGGAGAAGATCCATGCTGGCAATTGATAACAATAAGGAGAATAATCAGAGAAAAAGGCAGGATAAATCTTTTAAGAATCATCAAGAGGTGTAACATTGAAAGCTCTCACTATTTTTAGACGCGGATTCATCCCGTAAGATAATTGGCTTAGCACTTTTATTATATCAAAAAAGTCCTGACATGCTTGAAGGATAGATAGAATTTCAAAAATATCTAATGGGGTAAACGCAGATTGCTAAGATTTTTAATATCAACAGGGAAAGGGGGTGGTGCTATTGTCCCCTTACTGCAAGAACTATCACCAGTTTAAGTAAACACCTTTAGCAAGAATAAATCAAGCAGTTAGTGAGAATACAGGATATGGTTTTTTATGGAAAAACCAAAATGAATAGTGTATAATACAAATTGTGGAAAATGCAAAGTGATGCCGTGCTTTAAAACATCTAAGGAAATGTGCCAGATCCAAAATGGATTAGTGAATCAGTTGAATTATATGTCCGTATTCCACCATTCAATCTATTACTTCCGCATAATAAAATCAAAACAAAAATCTTCAATATGACAATCTAATTTCAATCCTTCTGGAATAATTAGTTTGGATTAATTAAAAATCATAAAAAATCCGATTAAGTATCTATAGTCTCTTCATAACAATTTTATAGAGGCAAAATGATATGGCACTTCAGATACAGAAAAAAAGAAGATTCATCCGATTTGCTTCAAAACAGAAAGCTCAGTATTGCTTGCAAGAGAGGTATGGTAGTTGGAAAGAATGCACCATTCACACCATCAGCTGTAAGGGGGTAGGAATAACATTGAAAGAAATAATCAATGTGGGTTCAATTATTTTTCTAGAGATACCTATGCCGCATGAATTTGCACCTCTTACTATTAAAGGGACTCTACGCTGGATTAAAGAAAAAGAAAATGACTTTATTGCTGGTATAGAATTTGCCAAAGTACTTGATGAAGAACAGTTCAGTAAATTGGGCTAGAGAAGAAAA
>CBDTTR010000300.1:0-1877 GCA_965363405.1 uncultured bacterium
ATACCTGCTCTGGAAAAGGAAGGTTTTGAGGCGGATGATATCATTGGCACTATCTCCCGGGCAGAGGAAAAGAAAGGGATGGAGGTAATTATTGTCACAGGGGATAAAGATTTGTTGCAACTGGTAAACAACAACATTACTGTGCTTGATACCATGAAAGATAAAAGGTTTGATCCTAAAGGTGTTGTCGATCGCCTTGGTGTAGAACCTGAAAAAGCCACTGACTTCCTGGGGTTAGTCGGAGATAGTTCAGACAACGTTCCCGGTGTTCCAGGTATAGGCAAAAAGACTGCTGTTAAACTGATTGAGGAATATGGGGACATTGCTAATCTGCTAAAGAACCTTGAAAATATTTCGCATAAAAAGGTCAAAGAGAATCTCACAAAATTTGCAGACCAGGCACTACTTAGCAAGCAACTGGTTACTCTGGACACACAGGTACCTCTGGAATATAAAATTGAAGATTTTAAAACGTCCGGCCCCAATGAGGAAAAGCTAAAAGCAATCTTTAAAGAACTGGAATTTACCAAATTTCTAAAAGAATTCACTTCAAGAAAAACCCCTTCTTACGAAGGTTACTCTTTGATCACCAGCAAAGAAGAATTTGAAAAAATGCTTTCCCAATTACGGGAAACCAGGGAATGCGCTTTTAATCTTATCACTACCACACAAGACACCATACGTGCAAAGCCTGCAGGCATCTCTTTTTCCTACAGTGAAGATCAGGCCTTCTACCTGCCATTGACAGAGGAAAAAGGTAAGGATGAGGAGCATCTGAATATAGCGTGGGTGTTTGAACAGATTAAGCCAATACTGGAAGATGAGCATATAAAAAAATATGGACACAATAACAAGCATGCGTTCATAGTTTTTAAACGGTATGGTATTAATCTTAAAGGTATCGCCTGTGATACCATGATAGCTTCTTATCTGCTTAACCCTTCCAGGCACAGCCACAGCCTGGAGGATATCACACTGGAGCTCTTTGATCAAAAGATAACTACATATAAAGAAGTAGTGGGCAGTGGCAAGAAGGAATTAACCTTTGATCAGGTAGAGGTTGACCAGGCAATGATCTATGCCTGTGAATGTTCTAATCTGACATTAAAAGCAACCAAACCCTTGCTTCATAAGCTCAGTCAGGAAGGTTTTAGCGAACTATTTTATCAAGTGGAACTGCCACTGCTTGAGGTTTTAGCCACAATGGAAATGAGCGGTGTGAAAATCGATACCGGACGCTTGAGAACTATTTCCCAGGAATTTGAAGGCATCCTGAACACGTCTACTGAAAAAATCTACCAAATGGCTGGAGAGGAATTTAACATCAACTCTCCCCAGCAATTGGGGAAAATCCTCTTCGATAGATTAAAACTCCCTGGAGCTAAGAAAACAAAAACCGGTTATTCAACTGACGTCGGTGTGCTAACCAAGCTTGCCAGGATCCACCCTTTGCCTGACGAAATTTTGGGATACAGAAGTATCAATAAACTTAAGTCTACGTATGTGGATGCCCTGCCAGAATTGGTGAATCCTGATACCGGACGTATTCACACCTCGTATAATCAAACAGTAACGGCTACAGGGAGACTGAGCAGCAGCAATCCCAACCTGCAGAATATTCCTATCCGCAGTCAAGAGGGAAGGAGAATCAGAGAGGCTTTTATCGCAGAGACAGGTTGTATCATTCTCTCTGCCGATTACTCCCAAATCGAGCTGCGCATCCTGGCCCATCTATCTCAGGATCAGATATTAATTGAATCCTTTAAACACAATGAAGACATCCATACCCGAACGGCTGCAGAGATGTTTGGGCTGCTACCGAATTTAATTACTGATCAGATGAGAAGAGAAGCCAAGGTAATCAACTTCGGCATCAT
>CBDTTR010000301.1:0-1876 GCA_965363405.1 uncultured bacterium
TTCTCCTCTATGATTTCAGTAGCTTTTGAGATGAAATCATTTTCGAGGGAAGGGTAATCTGCCATTGTCGCTTATAGTTAAACCGGGTCTAATGAATCGATTGAAAAGATACGAAATATGCGCCATGCGTCATAATTTATACCCGTGCATCATAATTTCTACTCCTTCAGCAAACTTGATATCATTGGCTTCATCGTTGATTAACACTGCGTCATCCTTTGACGGACCTTTACACTAACGAAAATTGTGAAACCAAATCAAATAGAAAATGAAAACACTTACAACAGTACTGATTGCAACAATGCTTCTTTTCATTGCCGCCTGTAGTAGCAAACAGGGGAGTTCAGATGAAGAGAAAAAGCAAAGCGAAACTACAAAGGAAACTCCCAAACCACCCACCATGGATATCCATGCTGCCACCTTTATGGGGGACATTGATGTCATCCGTCAGCATATCGCAGCGGGATCGGATCTGAACCTGAAGGAGCCAACGATGGGTTCCACTCCGCTTATCTCTGCAGCCGTATTTGGCAAGACAGAAGTGGCATTAGCATTAATTGAGGCTGGAGCCGATGTGAACCTTCAGAACAATGAGGGCTCAACTGCGCTGACCTCTGCTGCTTTTCTGTGCCGCACCGAGATCGTAAAAGCACTCCTGGAGAACGGTGCAGATAAAAGCATAAGGACCATTGCCGGGTCAACTGCCCTGGAATCGGTGGCCGGTCCCTTCGAAGATGTAAAATTCATCTACGATATCTTCAGCCGCGACCTGGGTCCTCTGGGATTAAAACTGGATTATACGCAGCTTGAAGAGACCCGCCCGGTAATTGCAGAGATGTTGCGTTAATAAACCGTAAGAAAAAAGAGAGATGTCAAGCACAAGCAGAAGATACGATATAGATTGGCTCAGGGTTATTGCCATTGGACTTCTCCTGATTTATCACATCGGTATTGGGTTCCAACCCTTTGGAGTGCTGGTGGGATTTATTCAGAGTAATAAGCCGCTTGAGGCTATCTGGGTACCTATGTCCATGTTGAACATATGGAGAATCCCCCTCTTGTTCTTTGTTTCTGGAATGGGAGTCTGTTTTGCTATCAGGAAAAGGAACTGGAAGCAGCTTCTTCTCGAAAGGGGAAGGAGAATTCTGGTGCCTTTTCTCTTTGGACTATTTGCCATAGTACCGCTGCATGTCTTCCTCTGGCAAAAATATTATAACCAGGAGATTGCCTATTCCATACACCCGGTTCACCTGTGGTTCCTGGCCAATATCTTTATTTATGTGGTCCTGTTATCTCCAGTTTTCTTCTACCTGAAGAGAAATGAAAATGGCAGATTTCACAGGGGATTACAAAAGCTGTTCAGTCAGCCCTGGGGATTGCTGGTTGTCGTGCTTGCTTTTGTGCTGGAGGCTATACTGGTGAAGCCCCAGACCTATGAGACCTATGCGATGACCCTGCATGGTTTTGTAATGGGACTGCTGGCCTTTCTGTTTGGATTTATTTTTATCTACAGTGGTGAAGCCTTCTGGAATACCGTACGTAAGTGGCGATGGTTGACACTCTCTTTTGCTATACTGCTCTTTTTGCTCCGTTACATTGAATTCCAACTGGTAGCACCCCGTTATCTGCTTGCCATTGAATCTAATATGTGGATCTTTGCCGCTTTTGGGTTCGCGAACAAGTACCTGCAGAAACCGAGTAAAGCACTTAGCTATTTGACCCAGGCTGCCTATCCGGTTTACATCATCCACATGATCTTTCTATACCTGGGCTCTTTCCTGATCATGCCTCTTGATATTTCACCCTGGTTACAACTCATTCTTATTGTGGTCTTCACTTTTGCTGGCTGTTTTGCACTATATGAGCTGGTAATACG
>CBDTTR010000302.1:0-1759 GCA_965363405.1 uncultured bacterium
CCAGCACCAGATTTCTTATCTGGTTTAATCCCAATATAACAATGGCATGCTTCAAATTTCCAATTTTCTGGGGCAGGCTATAGAAAGCTGAATTGACCAGGTTAAGGACCCTGACAGCAATAGACTGATCCTCAGAAATAACATCACTTATCATCTTGGCTGTAGCGTTGGGTGACTGCAGAAGATTGGTAAGCTTTGTATAAATGATTGGCAGGGTTGGCAACTTGTCAACAGAACCAATAATATGTTCAACCTTATTCGTCTGCATTGTTGCATTCTGAGGATTGTTTTATTCTTTGTTTTATATTAAACTTCCTGACGACCCTGCATAACTCATTCATCAGGGGATTATCTCCAAAATCAGGGAACAAATTCTTAAGATCTTCTTCGATTGACTCTACAACAGCAGTCGATAGAGTTTCTCTTTCTCTCTCCTCAACCTGACCTCTATCAAACCCTTCAATATCTGCCTCAGTTATCCCCCAGGATTTGAGAAGCATGATATGTTTCTCACTAAGCATATCCCCTTTTTCAAGAAGGGTATTTCCATGTTTATTGCTGACCTCACATGCCAGGATCATGCCTTTTTCAAGATCTTTTACATGTATCAATCCCATTTATGAACTCCCTAACGTTTTAAAAAGAAAGCGAGCAGTTGTAAAATCACATCGTGTATCGTTGATAGAAACTTTTTCATTCAGACACTATTTTCTTCTATCGACATTCTCTCCAAAATAAATTAATAAAAACAATTCTTTATCTTCTCTTTTTAAATTGATTAAATTATGTTACTATCTGAAGCTAATACAAGATGCTGGACGTCGAAGAAATGAAGATTAGGATGAATGAGTTTATAGTTGATTTAACCAAAGAGGCGGGAAGTGTTTTAATGGACTATTTCCGACAAGACCAGGGGCTGATTAGCTTAAGGAGCACAGCCAAAGATGCTGCCACAAAATATGATTGGCTAATTGACCAATTCATTATTGAAAAAATCAGAGGAACCTATCCAGAACACAGTCTTTTAACTGAAGAAAGTGGTTACCATGCGGCTAATCCTGACTGGCTCTGGATTGTTGATTCTTTAGATGGAACGGGCAACTTTGCCAATCAAAACCCCTTCTTTTCTGTCTGTATCGCTTTAGTTTATAAAGGTGAGATTACTCTGGGAGCAATATATGCACCCGCAATCAACGAATTTTACCTGGCAGAAAGAGGAAAGGGAGCATATTTAAATCAGAAAAGGATCTCGGTTTCTAACATAGGTGAACTTCAAAAAAGCTATCTTTTTTACTGTGAAGGCGGTGATAAGAATAGGGGGAGAACTGGCACCATTTTAAACAAGGTCTATCCAAAGGTTATGGATATTCGCAAACTTGGTTCAGCCGGCATAGAAACAGCATGGGTGGCTGCAGGACGAGGAGAAGCATATTTTACCACAAAAATAGAACCCTGGGATATTGCGCCTGGTGTTTTGCTGGTCTTAGAAGCCGGTGGGCAGGTAACCGACTTTAGTGGAAAACCATGGCAACAGGAGCGAGGTGATTTTTTGTTTTCTAATAAAAAGACTCATTCTACTATTTTAGAATTGTTACATGAAGCGTGAAGCATAATTCATAATTCATAAAACACACATTGATTAACTCTTTAGAAAGAAAGGTGGTAGTTATGAAAACAAAAATTATGCTTTTTCTCCTCCTCACGTTTTTTGCAACTGGTTGTGCCCACTGGCTGGAAGTAGATCAATTGCCCCCAGGTT
>CBDTTR010000303.1:0-1744 GCA_965363405.1 uncultured bacterium
ATTGCAGGATTCCATTCATAGCATAGTCTGATTAGTGCTTGCCCTTCTGAGGTTTTGATCATCAAACCATAAATTAGATTAGCTGTCAACCCACCTCCATTACCTTATCCTTTAACTTATTCTTTACCCCGTGGGCTTTTTTGTGGTATAAAGGAAACAGAAGTAAAAAAAGCAAGGAGTGGTGGTATGAGAAAAATAAAATGGATTTTTCTGGTTACAGTAACTGTTTTACTGTTCGTTTCACCCTGTGTGAATGCAGAGTTTGTTACTCATAATAAGGAAGTACTGCGCGGGATTAAAAGCATAGGAGTTGAAATCGGGAAATTACCTCATGAGGCAAGAAATCTGGGAATTACCAGAGACAGCCTGAGAAAGCACGTAGAATCAACACTGCGGTTGGCTGGCATTAATGTAGCTACCCCTGATGAACTTAAAGCTAATCCAGAAATACCATTTTTACTGGTTGCTATTATAATTGGTTACAACAAACCCACATGCATTTACGCTGTAACAGTTAGTCTAAATGAGAAGGTTCAGCTTAAAAGAGACCCCAAAATAATCTCATATGCCACGCCATGGTGGAGAATAATGAAAGGTGAACATATTGGGGAAGCAGGTATTGAGAGAGATGTTGAAAACACATTGAAATATCTCTTAAATGAGTTCACCAACGACTACCTGGCAGTTAATCCTAAACAGGAAAGCAAGCAACAAGGAGAGATTTAAAAGGCAGGTTTTTAAAAAGAAAAGGCATAAAATGATGGTGAGTAAAGAAAGGAGAAGGTACCCTCGATTTACAAAACAGTTTAAGGCTCATTGTATTACAACGGAAAGCAAACGAGGTGGGGATGATTGTACTGTCATCAATGTAAGTCTTAAAGGGATGGGTGTACTATTCCACACGAGTGAAAAAATCAAAGTCGGCTCAAACGTCATTTTAGAGATACCCGCTTCTGGGGAACACGAACCTCATACTGTCAAAGGGGTAGTAAAGTGGGTGAAGAAAAGAGAAAATGATTATATTGGTGGAATAGAACTAGCTGAACTATTTGATGCTCTGCCAAGAGAGAAAGATAATATTGAGAGTGAGAACGGCACAGCAGAGGATAGAATTCACATCCGGTTTTCCACAAACCTTAAAGCCCTGTACTTTATAAGAGAACTAGGTGAAAGTTGGGGGGAATGCACTGTCTTCAATGTTAGTCGAAAAGGGATAGGTATAAATTTCCACACAACTGAAAAAATAGAAGCAGGCTTGACCATTAACTTAAAGATAATTATTCCCTCTGAATTAGAACCCATGAATGTCAAGGGAACACTAAGGTGGGTTAAGCAAATAGAAGATGAATGCATTTGTGGTATTGAATTGACTGAAGTATTGGATGAAATTAAATCTCTGATTATAATGTTGGAAGGTTAATAAACCCTATGTTTAATTTTTCGATAAGGTCAAAGGAATGATTTCCAGGTGTCCACTTTCAATTCTTAGCTGGCACTCTTACATCCTTTATTGACAAATATGCTTCAAGAAGTTAAATTAACATCCTTGAAGCATGGCTTTTCATCTACCCGAATAGTAAGCTTGTCAATCTGAAAACAATTGATGGAGGTGGATAGGTTCTGGTGTGCCTCCTGGACTTCAAATCCAGTGGGGGGCGTGAAGAGCGTCCCTGGTGGGTTCGATTCCCATGCACCTCCGCCATTGTTTTTTAAAGAGTTTTTCGCTCATGCTCCTTTTCTCTCT
>CBDTTR010000304.1:0-1723 GCA_965363405.1 uncultured bacterium
AGCATTAACCAGGTCTCTTTATCTAACGAGCCTTTATAAATTTCAAGTGTATTAATAAATGAGTAAAATTCGGGGTCTTTGCTATATGCCTCGGCATAAATTTTTGTTGCTTCTGCATCGGCTTTTCCTTTAATTACTTGCGCTTTTCTGTATGCTTGAGAGGTTATTTTCTTAAGCTCCTTCTCTTTATCCCCTGCAATTTTTGAACTCTCTCCTCTCCCCTCAGAACGGAACTTTTCAGCAATCTGTTTTCTCTCCGCAATCATCCTGCCATAAACAGCTTTTCTAACTTCCTCAACATAATTTATTCTCTTTATCTTCAAACCAACCAACTCAATACCAAACTGTGCCAGTTTAGGTTGTGCCTGTTCCATAATACCCGCAGCGATCTTCTCTCTACCTATCTCAATCGGTTTAAGAATTACTTCCCGAATACTTTCATCCACTCCTACTTCCTTGATATCCATCTCCCGATCAGTGTTTCTCACTGCCTCAATTAAATGATGAGATGTAATGAAGTTCCAGGTAGCAGGATCTAAAATATCATCAAGCTTTTTTTGGGCTGCAATTTCATTATTTACTGTCTCAAAATATGTTAATGGATTAATGATTTTCCACCTGGCAAAGGTATCCACCCATATGTATGTCTTATCCAATGTGGGCATCTGTCCAGGTTCGCCATCCCATTCCAGAAGATTTTTAGGAAAGAAATTGGCATCCTGGATGAAAGGTATTTTAACATGCAAACCAGCACTTTTGATTGGTTCTCCTACAGGTCTCCCAAATTGAGTTATTACCACCTGCTCTGTTTCATCTACAACAAAGACGGCACCACCAAACAGGATAAAAAGTGCAAAAACTGCTGCTGCAACTAAGGTTAATCTCCTCATTTCTCTTCTCCTCCTCTTCCCAGGTTAAGTAAAGGAAGTATTCCTTTTTGTTCAGGATCGATGACATACTTATTCCCCAGTTTGGGGAGGACAACACTCATTGATTCTAAATAGAGCCTTCTTCTGGTTACATCCTGTGCTTTTGCGTATTCCTCAAAGAGAGATAAAAATCTGCTGGCATCACCCTTTGCCCTGTTTACACGATCCATGGCATATCCCTCTGATGCTTTGATAGTCTGCTCCGCCTCACCTTTTGCCTTTGGAATAATCTTGTTATACTCCTCTTTTGCCTGATAGATCAACTTTTCCTTCTCCTGAACAGCCTGGTTCACCTCATTGAAAGAGGATTGCACCGGTTCAGGAACATTGGTCTTTTTCAATTCTACATTCACTATCTTAATTCCAGTCTCAGCATCATTTAAGGTTTTCTGGAGCTCTATCTTTACCTCATCAGCAATCTCTTTCCTTTTGCTAATAACCTCATTGACACTACGATCACCCACTACCAGTCGCATAGCTGATTCTGACAAATCTCTTAAGGTTAAACGTACATTTCTTACCTTAAAGAGAAATTTATAGGGCTCATCAATTCTGAACTGGACAATCCAGGGAACAACAGCACAATTCAGATCACCGGTGAGCATCAGGGATTCGTTCAGGTATCGCTTGCCAGAAGCATATTCAGTCTTTACACCGGCCCGAAGCGTCCTCAAACCAAATTCCTCCGTATAAACATATTTCACCTTAACCTTGGTTAACGTTTCTATACCTCTGGGGAGCTTAAAGTGAAGACCTGGCATTGTCGTTCTTACATATTTCCCAAATCTCTGAAT
>CBDTTR010000305.1:0-1665 GCA_965363405.1 uncultured bacterium
AAGCAGCAAAAAAAGAAGGGATTACGGTCATTACGCCTGAGTTTATGGATAAGGTTCAGGACAAACGATCTTCCGAGAGATAAGAAAAAAATCATTTTTGAAATATACTTTTAAAGGAGGCAAGAGATGAAATGCAACATGAGAATGCAGGCAAGTTGTCTTATTGTAATGTTGCTGCTCTTCTGGCCAGTTTACAGTCATGCAAAGACAGAAAAAGAACTTCCCGTTCATAACATAATCTATGGTTCAATCTCTGAAGCAGCCTACTGGATCATTGACAAATTAATTGTTTTAAGGTGTTACGCATAATGTATTTAAGAGAACTGTTTGACACATTATTCCCAATTGCGTATATTATCACAGCAGTTATAAAGCTTTTTATTAAATCAGGCGAAAAAATGAAGAGCCTTCTTTATTGGATTGGAATTTTGATAGAAGACCAATAATAAAGACTTTTTATTCTCAATAAATCAAAAAGGAATAGACCAATGGCAACAATCAAAGCTAATGGTATTGAAATTTACTATGAAGTTACCGGTAATGGTTCACCCTTAACCCTGATTATGGGATTAGGTTGTTCTTCCCGTCAGTGGAAATGGATGGTACCTCTTTTAGCTGAATCATTTCATGTAATCACCTTTGATAACCGTGGTGTAGGAAGAACTAGCAAACCAGATATGGAATACACAACGGATTTATTTGCTGAAGATACCTATGCTTTGCTAAATATCTTGGGTATAGAAAAAACCCATATATTTGGTGCTTCTGTAGGAGGTATGATTGCACAAAAGTTCGCCCTAAAGTATCCAGAGATGGTCGACCGTCTCATTCTTGGTTGTACAATGCCTAACTTTTATCATTTGCCTCCCAGAGAGGAGGACTCGCAACGCTTGCAGGAGTCTCAGTTACTCCCCCTTGAAAAAAGTGTTGAACTAATGATGGGGCTTTTTCTTACGGAACACTTTTTGAAAGAGAACCCTGATCAAGCAGCAAAGTTGAAAGAGATCATGCTAATTGAGAAAGAGGAACAAGGGGAGGACGCATTTCTCGGGCAACTTGGTGCAGCAATGAATCATAATACACTGGAACAAGTTAAGAATATTGAAGTTCCTACCTTAGTTATTACAGGGGAGTTAGATCCAATGGCCCCGGTTGGAAATGCACGTTTTCTTGCCGAGAAGATTCCAAACAGCACATTGGTAGAAATTCCTAGGATGCGTCATGCATTTTGGGTAGAAAGGTTTGAAGAATCCTGTGACATCATTATAAAATTTCTGAGTCACTAGTGATCAATAATAAAAGGAGTTAAGATGAAAACTCACAAAGTAGTGGTATGTATACTCGCACTATTTCTCTTTGCTAGCGCTGCATGTGTAGCACTATTTTTCAGGAGTTCTGGCTGTGGATCCGATAGCGGATTTACCACTGGTGAGAGAACAATTGTGTCAAACGACATTGAAAGAGTATACTATTTAAAGCTCCCCGAAAACTATAATTCCAACATTTCTTACCCCCTCATTTTTGCCTTCCATGGACTTGGCGGGGACTATACGAGGTGGACAGAAGGGTATTATGACCTGCAAGATGTGGTGGGTGAAGAAGCCATTTTAGTGTACCCTAATGCGCTATTAAAAAACAATGAGCCACAGTGGGATTATGACACCG